>CAZADQ010000010.1:9667-10918 GCA_964483965.1 uncultured Candidatus Saccharibacteria bacterium | reverse complement strand
GATAGTTGGGTTACATCTAGCAGTATTTCTGAGTCAAATACCGAGGCTGATATTAACAGCCACATAGAAGATTTTCCTATTTCAGATGATGGGATAAGGTGGCAAGCAATAATCCAGGGAGATGGTGCTTCCACGGTTACTCTAAACTCAGTTACTATATCAGGAGTAGCCGATACTGAAAATCCAGATCCTCCAGATTCTATTACAGCCTTAGACTCATCGGGAGGTTCAATTCCTTTAACTTCTAATCAATGGTACGCTTTTGAAAACCCTTATTTTTCTTGGGAAGGGGCTCACGATAATGGAGATGCTGGTATAGCAGGTTATTTTGTATATTTTGGAACTAGTGACTCTGATATGCCTGAGTCAGCAGGGAGTTATCAAACAACATCTAGTTATTCTCATCCTACTGCTTTAGTTTCAAACACAACATACTACCTAAGAATTCAAACAAAGGATAAAGCTCAAAATACAAGTGAGGTTTTTGAGGCCTTTACTTATAAATTTGATGCTTCGGATCCAGATGCCCCAGCGGCTGTTACTGTTTCACCAACAGGGTATGCCTCATCAAACTCCTTTACATTTAGTTGGAGTCCTGTAACAGATTTAAATGGTTCTACACTTGCTGGTTACCAATATCAATCAGGTGAAACAGTAGATAGTGGATCTTGGTCAGACACTGTGACGGATACTACTATATCTTTTACGAACGCAGCTTATCAGATTGGAACAAATTATTTTCATCTTGCTTCTATTGATGTTGCCGGAAACAGATCTTCTTCTGTTTCAAAAACATTTTTATATGGTGGTGAAGGTCCTTCAGCGCCTCAGATGTTAAGAGCAACTGTTGAAAGCAGCACTGCAAACAGTTTTTCATTTCAATGGGATCCCCCAGAAACTTATTCAGGAGACGAAGATGATTTAACCTATTGTTACACGATAAACGTTGATCCAGGACCATCTACATGTAACTTTACAGCAGCTGGAATAACAGCTTTGAGTGAGGGTCCTTACGCAACCATACAAGGGTGGAACAAGTTATCTGTTGTTGCTAAAAATCCTGAATCCTCAGGTGGGGCCATAAGTTACAGTAACGTAGCTGAGGTTTATTTTGAAGCCAACACATCAGCTCCGGGAATACCTTCTAATGCTGAAATTGCGGACGTTTCTGTTAAGAGTTCTTTGAGCTGGAAATTGGCGATGTCTTGGGAACCCCCAACTGATGTTGGATCAGGAGTTTCAAACTATCAA
>CAZADQ010000010.1:0-9640 GCA_964483965.1 uncultured Candidatus Saccharibacteria bacterium | reverse complement strand
GGAATTGCATATGTTGATACCGGACTTTCTCAAGTAACTTATTATTACAAAATAAAGGCATGCGATAGTGTTGATAATTGCGGTGTAGCAACAAGTGTTGTAAGCATGCTTCCCACAGGAAAATATACTGAAGCAGCAAGTTTAAGTTCAGACCCTGAGGTTTCTGGTATTACTACCAAAACAGCTACTATTAGTTGGAACACGGACAGAGCTTCTGATTCAAAGATTTCCTATGGAGTATCTGCTGGAGATTACTACGACGAGGAACCTTCCAACTCAAATCAGGTTACAGCACATGAAATAACTTTAAGTAACTTAAGTCCAGGAAAGGATTACTACTACAAGGCTAAGTGGACTGATGAAGACGGAAATACAGGTACTTCTACCGAATACACATTTAAAACCGAAGCAGCCCCTACTGTAAGTGAGGTAAAAGTTAAAGTACTAGGAATAACAAGTGTTACTTTGGAATTTACAACGCAAGGAGCCACAACTGCAAAAATATATTATGGGGAGACTTCTGCTTTTGGTGGAGTAAAAGAAATAGCCACATCTACTGGTGAGGCAACATATCTTGTAACTATAGACCAGCTAAAGGACGGTACAAAATATTATTACAAAATAAATACACTTGATTCTGAAAGCGAGGAATACGAGGGAACTATTCTTGATTTTGCAACCCTACCTCTTCCAAAAATTTCAAATCTAAGAATTCAACAGGTTAAAGGTACTGCACAACCAACAGTTCTTGTTACATGGGAAACAAATACAGACGTATCTAGTATAGTTTCTTATTACCCTGAGGGAGACCCTGGAAATGCTTTAGATGAGGTAAATGTAACCTTAACTTCTGGCTCACATAAGATGGTTATTAGAGGACTTTTGCCACAGACAAGATATGCCTTGGTAGTAAGTGGAAGAGATATAGCAGGAAATGAAACCTTAAGTGACCCTCAGAGATTTACTACATCTACAGATACTAGATCCCCGCTTATTTCAGATTTGAGAATAGAAGGAAGTAGTATGGTGACTGTTGGAACAGGTGAGTCTCAATCCCAACTGATTGTTTCTTGGAATACAGATGAAGCAGCTACATCTCAAATTGAATTTGGAGAAGGAGCTAGTAGTAGTTACTCTCAAAAAACTCAAGAAGATACAAATTCTACATACAACCATACAGTCATTGTTTCAGGCCTTACGCCTTCAAAAGTTTATCACTTGAGAGCTTTGTCTAAAGATAGTGCTGGTAATCTTACCCAGTCTGTTGATACAGTAACTATTACACCAAAAGCTGCAGAAAATGCATTAGATCTTGTTATTGCTAATCTTCAAGGAGCCTTTGGATTTATTAAAGGAGTAGGAAAATAATGGAGCAAAAGGTTTTAAAAGATCAAAATAGTATAACAGCCAACCTTAACAGTAAAGGTAAAAATATCCTCGAGGTTAGTAGTGTAAGCAAATCATTTAAAGTAGGAACACAAGATATTCAGGTTTTAAAAAATGTGTCAGTTAATATAAAGGAAGGTGATTTTGTTATTCTTGTAGGTCAGTCAGGATGTGGAAAATCAACACTTCTTCATATTTTGTTAGGTTTGGAAGAACCAAGTACTGGCTCGATTACTTTTTTAGGTCAAGATTTATATAAAGGAAAAGATGAGGATACAAGATCAGATTTTAGAAAAAAAAGTGTAGGGATGGTTTTCCAACAATCAAATTGGATCCGTTGTTTGAATGTTCAGGAGAATGTTGCTTTTCCTCTTTTGCTTTTAGGTTACGAGAAACCAAAAGCTATGATTACCTCACTTGAAATGTTAAAAAAGGTTCATATGGAAGACTGGGCAAAATACATGCCCACAGAACTATCGTCTGGTCAACAACAAAGAGTTGGGCTTGCCCGTGCTCTTGTTAACGACCCAGTTTTAATTGTTGCTGATGAACCTACTGGTAATTTGGATTATGATTCCGGACAGACTGTTATGAAAATTTTTTACGATCTAAACAAGATAAGTAAGAAAACTATAATAATGGTTACTCATGATTTAGAGTATGTAAGATTTGGTAGTTGCGTAATAAGAATGTTAGACGGTGAGATACTAGGCATATATACAGATGAAAACAAAGACAAGCTTTTGTCTGAGATAAAATACAAAAGACTTGGGGATGTGGCAAAGAAAAATGCCGACTTGGAGGAGAATTTAACAACTGTTTCTGGAACCGAATTAATTAATGAAGAAAAGCCTGTACCGGTTAAAAAACCAAATATTTTTAAAATAAATACATCGGTCAAGGTTGGTAAAATTCCTAAACAAAATTTAGGTGATATAAAGTGAAAATAATAAAAAATATTGTATTAATAATTAAAGATACGTTTGTAAAATTTATAAAACTTTTTGTCAAAAGAAATATTATTAATTTCTTTTTGAATATAAAAGAATGGACCATAAGAATTACTTCTTTTGTTGTAGTTTTAACAGCTTATTTATTAACAAAAACACTTATTTGGTTAATGAACTTAAAACATTTCCCGAAATCAATAACAAACAAAGTACAACCATTTATCGAAAGAATATACTTCAAAATAATTAAGGTTAATACGCTTAAAAATACCACTATAAATAGAGTTAATCTTATCGAATTAACACTTAAAAATATGAGGACAAGAATAACAAGAACAATAGTGACCATAGGGGGTATGGCAGTTGGTATAGCAGCAATTGTCTTTTTAGTTTCTATTGGTTACGGGCTTCAGGAGCTTGTAACTTCAAGAGTGGCAAGATTAGAAGAGATGAAACAAACTGAAGTATCAGCACAACCAGGTAGCAATATAAGAATCAATGACGATACTTTGAATAAATTTAAAGAAATGTCCGAGGTTGACTACTCGTTACCAGTTATTGCCTTGGTAGGAAAAGTTACTTATAAAAACTCTGTAACAGATATGGCAGTTTATGGAGTTACAAGAGAGTATCTTAAACAATCTGCTATTCAACCTGTTAAGGGAGACATATTTGAAAGTGACGATTTAAGTTATACAAAGATATTTCCTATGACTCAGGGAGAGGTTGCAGGCGCGGCATCTTTAAGAGTAAATTACGGGGAAAAAATTAGAGATGTTCAATTTGAAATTTATCCCGAGGAGTGGGTTCCCTTAAGGGAAAAACCTCAAGAAGACTCCGGACTTTTAGGATATACAAAAAGAGTTGAGGGTCAGCAAAATGGTGAGGAGGTTTGGGGTGAGACATACTCGGGTGCTTCAGTTGGAAAATATATGAAGGACTTGAATGGTAGGTATTACGGTAAATGGGTTAAGGCAAAAGTTCCTATCTGGAAAATAGAAGATAAGAAATTTGACCCAGTTGGAAATAATTATGGTGGTCAGATGCAAGTGGAAGGATATCTATACGAGAGAAACATCTCAGTTAGGGGTACAAACATAATTGAAGCTTCTGTTCTTGGTATAACTACAGACGTTAGTCAGACTACACAATCATCATCAAGCCCCGTTGTTGAGTTAGAAGATGGTTGGGTCTATATAGAAGATGAAGTAGATAATCCAACTACTACGCAAGTTGTTAAAATACCGCTTCCCTCTACGGCAAAAAGAAAGGCAGTAGTTAATAGAGCGGTTTTAAGTGTTTTAGGTATAGAAGAAGATCAATCTATCGGTACTGTATTTGAAGTATCTTTCATAATTCCGAATTCTTTATTAGAAAACGAGAATGAAAAATTTGAATCGGAAGTTGCTGAATACGAAATAGTAGGGGTTATTCCTTCTGATGATACTCCAATATTTTATGTTCCTTTTATAGATTTACATTCTTTGGGGGTTGTAAATTATTCTCAAGTGAAAGTAGGTGTAAAGAAGGAGGATATGCTTCTTGAAGTGAGAAAAAAGATAGAGGGGAATGGTTATGTTACAACATCAGTTGCCGATACCGTTGCTCAAATTGATAGTCTTTTTGGAACTGTAAGAAGGGTTTTGGCTCTTGCTGGTGTTGTTGCTTTGGCAGTAGCTTCGTTGGGAATGTTTAACACGTTAACAGTTTCATTACTTGAAAAAACAAGGGAAATAGGTCTTATGAAATCAATGGGTATGAGATCAAAAGAGGTAGAGGAGTTATTCCTGTCAGAGTCCATGATAATGGGATTTTTTGGAGGTTTTATTGGGCTTGTTATGGGTGCTCTTGCAGGTAAACTGTTAGGTTTACTACTTTCTATATTTTCCGTAATAAAAGGAGTTGGAGCAATAAGTATTTCTTCAGTTCCTTTATCTTTTACGGTTTTGATAATAGCGTTGTCTTTGCTTGTTGGTTTATTTACAGGTATTTATCCAGCCAGAAGAGCAACTAAAATTTCAGCTTTAAATGCTTTAAGATACGAATAAGAACCTACTTTAAGATTCTTATTTCTTACTTTCCATCCATTTTATTTCCAAATAAAAGTATCTGTGGAAGAAAATACGTAAAAAGACTAAAAGAAATAATAAGGAGTGTAATAACAAGCTAGGAAAATGAATAGAATTTCGATCAATCTTTTCAAGAAACAAGAACTTTGTAACTTAATACATATTAAATCTTTCTTGAAAGAACCAAAGATAGAGATATCGATTATAAGATAAAGCAAAATAACAATAGTTAATACTGCACATTATAACTAGCTCCTCCGTATTGAACACTGTACGGATTATGGGGCAGTGGTTGTTTATATAATTTAAAAAAAACGTCTCGTTGTTTTTATACAAGAGACGTTTTTAAGAGGGGAATATTTATTTTAATCTTTCCTCTCTAACTTTAATTCTTCTATCAATTTAAGAACCTTATCCCCCTGGTTAAATAAAGCACTAATCCAAGTGCTTAGTCCCGGGTGAGGTTCTTGAAGAAGGTTATTAAGCTTTCTGACCTCCTCCTGTAAATTACGAAGTTTGTTGTCAGTTTCATCTAAAACCCCTGACGGTATTGCATAATAACCAAGAATCCTCCCCCGTTTTACTTGAAACTCGAGCACATCGAATATGTACTGAGATTCCAAATAAATTGCTTTTTGGTAAAAGATCCTATCGTAGAGCCCGACCAATTTCTCTCCAGGCCAAAGTTGTGATATCAGTTGATCGTAGTTGACTCCACACAATCTTCGTGCAACAATCGGAAGATTTTCCGGGGGTTCGTAACACGTAACCATTTTACTCTCCTTTTCGTTTGATTTATGGGAATTCTATCATTAAGCAAGTTCGCAGTCAAATACTACGGGGTATATAAACATTACTAATAGATTTAATCCGAACTGTGTCGGAGTTGGTGTTTGTTTAGATAACAAAAAAGACATCTCTATTAATTTGTATCTAAATAAAGATGTCATTTGTTTAAGTATTTAATATACTTAAAAACTCTCAGTCTATTTATTATTTTCAAGCGTTCATAATATCATCCCACCTAATTACTGTGACCTCATCATCTGGTTTTATGTCTGGATAATATAATTTCATACCCTCAAACATATCTTCCCAAGATTTAAAGCCGTCATCCAAATAATCTTGTTTAGGTAACGTAGAGTATGTATAAAAATCTACAGCTACCAGATAGGCGAAGCAGGACCAGGATTGGTCTGTGCTTTTAATTTCAATCCAAGTGTCAGGTTCAAACTGATCTCTTTTACCGTTTCTTATGGTTAGTTTTTTCCATCCACCGGAGTCATCGTCCCCAAGAATAGCTTCTTTATGGAATGGGGCCATCATTAAGTTTTGAAACATTTGCTATCTCCTTTTTATTTATTTATCGAGATCATATAGTAAATACCACTGTTTATAAATACTATCGGATATTAGTACACATACAAAACTCTACTCGAGGTACTATTAAATTATTGGAGGGTGGAACGCCCCCATTGTTTTTTTGACAAGGGGGGTATTTTTCATCTCGTGATGGTTTACTGTGTTTCCCTGCTCACATCTTGTGAAAGTTGGCTTTTCTTTAAGTTTTTTGCAACGGCAACGCTAACTAGGGCTATCCGTATTTCGAAAGGAATTGTTCCTGAAAAGGGTCTAGCATCCTGGGAAACTGGACTTCTGATAATTCTAAAAGATCTGTTGTTGTCATAGGGGATAACTTTTATTGACATTTCTCTGCCAATCATAATTCCATATACCCCATTTTTACATTCGAAAACATTACCCTTTTTCCAAATGACTTTAACCATTTTACCTACTCCTTTGATATTTTTGTGGATATTGCCAGCATTATAACACAGGAGGTATTGGTAGTTGAATCCTACAGGATAACGGCTCGCCAGATGGGATGATTTTCGAACCTTAAAGGTAAACGATATGGTTAGAGAATTAATAAGTGGTTTTGTTTAAGATAATATGTAAATAAAAACGCCTTGGTTTTCTTTGAGGAATCCCAAGGCATTTTGTTTTTGAGCTTGTGTCTCTATGGTTTTTCGATGTGTTCGCCTGTTATGTGTGTATTACCACAGTGTGGGCAGGGACCCGCATCTTCGTCGGTTTCAGCATTCTTGCCTTTTGCCTGCGCAATCTGCTCATAGTTCCAGCGTTCCCAGTAGTAGGTACGAGACCCGTCAGGAAACTGCCAGTACCAACAGCATCGATTGAAACAAGACTGGTTAAAGGTGACTTTTTCGCCGCGGCGACGAGCCAGTGTTACTTCACCAGGAATGAAAAGAAGGCCCTTGGAAAAGTCATCAGCATCGGATTGTGGGAATATTTGGCCTACATTGCCACCATGGCCACCACCGAGTGCATTTACCATAGAACCGAATGCGGACATCATCTTTCCGAGGTCGTGGTCATCGTTATCTTGTTGTGCCATTTTAACTCCTTTTATTTTTGGATATTTACCTTTATGTTAGGTATATGAGAATTGTTTATATGCGGTAATTATATTAAAAACAAAACAATATGTCAAATACTACAGGATAATGGCTTGCCACAGCTTTGGAGGTTATAAAATGTTTATTGGTTAATTGTTAATATCTACTCTTTCAATCATAAACTTCACGGTCTCACTCATATTTATTGGGACAAATTCTATCTCAGGGTGTTTTTGTCTATAAACTCTGAATATCTCATCAGCAAACGCCTGACCGATTGTGGGCACTTGATCAAAATCTAGAACTATTTTTTTGAATTTCTCTAACTTTGAAAGCACTCTTCTTGCTTGCGAACGTGATATATGGATAGATCCCATTCTATATAATTTTATTAAAACTTCAGTCTTATCAAATGCATAACTATCTGGTTCAGCTTGATAGGCATTGAATATATCGTTTAAATGTTTTGGTGTTTTTAACGAAATTTTGAAGGTTACCCTGGTACCCTGTGTGGAAGTGATTTCCTCTATAAAGGTATCCTTAATTTCATTTTCCACTGTTAGTCTGTAACCAAAACTTTCAAGTATAAATATATCTGCTGTTTTGGAAGTAAAAAATATACCCTCCCCTGAATGGGATTGAGGTTGTGTAGTAGCTTTTCCCTTCAGAAGATCTTGTATTGCTTCTAATTCCGACCTGAGTTTATGTTTACCCATAATATTCCTAAATACACCAACGCCAAAGTCTTTAACAACAAAAGTTAAGTAGTGATCGTCTTCTGTTACATCTACTTCAATGTATTCTGATTGTGAGTGTTCTATTGCATTATTTAGCATTTCCGAGAATGCATAGTCAAAGATACTTCGAACGTTGTCTTTTAGTATCATTAAAAAAGGTGTTTGATTTGAAAGCTCCTCTATTATTTCGTGTTCCTTTAGATTGTGATTAATAAATCTTCTATGGACTTTCTCAATAAGCACATCTAGGTTTTCAGGCAAAGCGTAGTAGACCTGTGCTCCAGATCCCGCCCTGACTAATTTTTTTAGCTTACTTAACTTTGATAGCTGTTCGCTTATATATGAACGGGAATATTTGTTGTTAAGATAATTTACAACATCTGAAGTTCTGAATTTTCTATTTATTTTTGCATAATCTAGAATCTTTTCACTTATATCCATATTCGTATTGTATACCGACCGGAGTCTACTGTCAACTCTTATATGTTTACTGTCGTATCTAGTATCGTAATCCATATGTTTAGTGTTATATGCAGTGTCGCATGCCTTTATTTACTGTCTAGTCTATTGTTGGGTTTAGTGTGCGGAAAGGCACTATTTATTAATCAGATAAAGTAAATTCAATTATGGCTCGCCGTCGCCTTGGAGGTTAGAAAATGCTTAGTTACTGCTTAAAGTACTCTTCCACTATTTAAGTGAAAATGTATCTGATTAACTTCCTGTCTGTTTCCTCCATTTGTAAGTATAGTATATTCGGATTCATTCCAACCTAATTATATTACTATTTCTTTTGCTATTTTATAAATTTCCTCAATATACTTAAAATCATCTCCATTCATTTCTGTAAGGCTCCTTATTTGTTTCTTTGGAACCAGTAATATGTGTTTTTCCCAAAAAGGTTTAGGGTGCCAAAAAGCTAAGACTTTATCAGTTTCCTTAACTCTTTTGATGGGTAGTAAATAGGATAAAGGTGTACCAAAAGCGATTCATACAATTAAATCACCCAATGGTGTTTTTGCTATTTTAAATATTTGTTCGGAAATTTTCATTAATATTTATTATATAGGTTTTACCTCAAAGCAATGTATGTTAGAACTTATTGGCTCGCCAGATGGGATGATTTTCGAACTTTGGAAGTTGACTCTAAGGTAGGGGAGTTAGTTTTTGTAATAAAAAATCCCCTGTAAGGTAAAGTTCCTTAATCAGGGGTTTTTCATTTGACCTAAATATTTTTGGTTCACGATTCTTCAGGATGATAATTACCACTTTCCATTTCCTTTATAGTGTCCATAAATGGTACGTTATCTTCTGTCTCTTCTCCAATTACCCAACTGAGAATTTTTTCGAGGGCATGGATAGTTGTATTGTCGTTCCCGCCCCACCAAAAAGGGTGTTTTCTTATTGAACGTATTCTTTCTAGCATTTTCCTAATCTCTTCCTCGGTTTTCATCTTTCTCCTTTTCTATATTTTAGTTATTCGTCTGTTTATTGATTAGGATTATATAGGATAAAAACTAAATATCAAATTCAGGAGCTAACACGATAACTGGCCAACTATTTTATTTCTTTGAGGTTATGTTGTTGGCTCCCCCGCGTGGACTCGAACCACGAACCTTGAAGTTAACAGCTTCCTGCTCTACCATTGAGCTACAGGGGAATAACAGCTTTCAATCTAACGCATTATATCAACACATAAACAAAGTCTCAATTCTTACTCTTCGATTTTATCTTCTGTTTTCTTAATTCTCTTAATACCTTCTTCTTTTTTCATTAAAACCATAAAAACAGCAGCTATCAAAATATTCAACATAGAAAACCAACCTAGGATTAAAGAATTAAATTCAGTAAATCTCAAAACAAGCTCTATCATCAGTGGAACAGTCATAGTATGCATTACTATCTGACAAGCAGATTTATAGCTAATTTTCTCTTTTCTAATTAATGAAAGAATATAAATTAAAAATCCTATCAAGATAGTATTTAATATTCCTTTTCCAATGTAATTAAATATAAAATCAAATGTAAGAATAAAAACAGGGACAAAATAAGGAAGTATTCTTAGATATTTATTTAGATTA
>CAZADQ010000009.1:1171-11411 GCA_964483965.1 uncultured Candidatus Saccharibacteria bacterium | reverse complement strand
CTTGTCCTATAAAAGGCTCTATTTTAATAAAAAGAGGTTTTAAGTTCTTACAAAAAAGCTCAATCTCATCAAGATCACTTCCACTCAAGCAAGACGGTCGTTGAACTTTAACAATGGCCCCTAATATTGTTTTTATATACAATACATTAATACCATTGCTGGTCTTATGGAAATTCCAACCTAATGATGTTAGATAAGAGGCCCATTTATCGCTTTGTCTTATATCTAAAATTGGAATCATTTTAAAATGTTTAAAAGCTTCCATCTCACTTCATTTGCTATAACAAACATTTTATAAACAGATTCGTTAATAACAAAATCATAAGAATCTATGTAAGTAACGTGTTTAGCGCCAAATTTTTCTTTAAATAAAGAAAATCCGTAGTATGGATCACTTTTATTACTCATATCCTCTCCAGCTCCCCACATATCAAAGATTTCACACTTCATCTTTTTTCCAAATTTAATTGATTCCCAACCCAAAAGACAGCTAGATTGAACATCCCTGTCGATGTCTGTAGAACCCCCGTAAGGGTAATACAAAACACCCTCGTAAATAAGAAGCATCCAAGCTGAAAGAGGTCTTCCCTCATACTCTGCTATCAATAAAAAGGAACAATTTCCCTCTCTAAAGGTTTTCCAAACCTTTTCCATATAGGATCTAGACCTTGAGAAGAATTTTTGCCTTTTTCCAGTTTCTGAATATAGCTTAAAAAACAATTCAAAATCATCGTCTTTTGTGCTTTCTCTAACAACCACACCCTTTTTTTGAGCTAGTTTTATGTTATATCTATGCTTCTTATGCATGTTATTTAATATTTCGTCTTCAGACTTACTTAAATCCATAAAGAAATTACCTTTTGCGAATTCTTCTCTAGTGGATTTGGTACAAAACTCTTTAAACTTAGCAATCGATTTTTGTGCATCAGGATCATCTTTAGTAACGTTAGGAACATCAAAATGAATAGCAACACAAGAATTTTCTTTAAGGGACACTTTAAGTTTCTCAAAATCTATATCAGATGGAGTTACTCGGGGACAATACCCATAATAGTAGTTAGTAAATGGTATTTTATGCTTTGTATAAACTATATTACCGACTCTAATAGCCGGAGTACCGTAGCTATTTTTAAATTTTTCCCATAACTCTGATTGAAGCACGTGTCTTTTAGACCCTAAGGTAATACTCATAGAGCAAGTATAACATTGACTATTGACCCTATATAGGATATTTTGAGTTCACAATTAAATATCGTCCCTAGGGACGGGATCAAAAAAGAGTACAGGCCTTGAATAATATTCGGGCCAAAAGGGAGCCCGTACAGATTAAAAATTTGGCGGGCTTCGATCTATTTTAGAAACATTTAAGTAGAGGAAAAGGAGGGTTGGGGTATCTTAATTAAAATTTCCCAAATTCGTGTTTTATCTTTCCCTGTATCTTGTCCACATAGTTTTTTCCATCAGTCATATAGTAAACCGCAGCTCTTAGATTCTTAAGAATCATGTGCATTCTACCTTCCTTATCTAAACGCCTCACGGAAACCTTTATATTAGGTTTTTTAAGTAGTACGTAAGTAAAGCCGCTTTCATGAAATCTCTTTGCTAAATCAAAGTCCTCAGCTAAATTAATGGTCTCTCTAAAACCACCTATTTTCTCAAAGGATTTTCTTTTAACGCAAATAAAAACACCAACAGCTCCTGGATTTCTCTTTTTTATCAACTCGAGCATAAATATATTCACAAAAAGATAGATAAATTCATCAATAGGTTTGTCAGAAAGAGGTTTGTTCCAAGTAGTTAGAATATCTATATCGTTTCTCTCTAAATTGTCTTTTATCTTTTCCAAAAAATCAGGTTCTATCATTACGTCAGCATCAAAGAAAATAACGTAGTCATTCTTTGCTTTTTTAGCGGCATAATTTCTTTGATAAGAAACCCCTCTTTTGGGAGCTTCGAAGAAAGATAAATCAAGATTTTTTGAGAATAGAAGCACCTCTTCTTTAGTCTTATCTTCTGATTTTCCATCAACAACAATAACTTCAAAGTTTTTAAAAGTCTGTTTAGTCAAACAACTTAAAATCCCAGCAATATATTTTTCTTCGTTTAGAGTTGGTATGCAAATACTAAATTTCATTTTTCATTTAGAACATTATAAAAACTAAGCCATTGATCTGCACTTAAATTTTGAGCTCTTAAAGTATAGTCTATATTTCCCTTTTCTAGTTCTTCTTTAGTAAATACTTTGTTTAGCATTTTTCTTGGATTAGAAAATGCCTTATGAAGAAAACCTTCGTATTTGATTATAAAATCTCGTGTAAAGTTACCTTCCCTGCGTGTCATTTTAATAATGCCTCCGTCAACTTGAGGCTCGGGGTAAAACCTTTTGCTTGGTACTTTTCCTAAGTACTGAACGTCATAAAAAGTGCAAACAAAAGAAGACATGTAAGAAGAGTCGGGAGCTTTGCTTTTTATCTTCTCTGCTACTTCTTTTTGAACAAGGAGCACACAAATCTTAGGCCTTTCTTTCATTTTAATTATTTGGTGAATTATGGGAGAGGTTATGTAGTAAGGAATAGAGCCTACCACCTTAAAATCATTTTTTGATATAAATTTAGGAAGCCATTGGAGAATATCATTATTGTAGAACCGGATAACTGCACTTTCTTTATATTTTTCGACTAAGGTTTGATAAAGGACTCTATCTATTTCAACTGCATTTATTTTTACTTTTATAAGTTTTGATTTTTCTAACAACTCCCCAGTAACCATTCCCCGTCCCGGGCCTATCTCAATCACCTCATCACCTTCTTCTATTTCTAAAGCATTAACCATATCACGCACGACAGTCTTGTCTGTTAAAAAATTCTGACCAAGCGTCTTTTTAGGTTTAAACATACCTGTATTCTACATTAAAGAAATACCCAGTGCTCTCTGCTTAAATCCAATTATTCCCACTTAAAACTACCTCTATTAAAGTCTAAATCATCCATAAAATCATCAGTTGAATTGTTTTTTCCGAAATAATCGGTAAAACCAATACCTTTAAAACTTATTAAATCTTTTGGTATTTCAGACAAAAATCTACTTGGTAAATTTGCTTGAATATTTCCAAAGTAGAGACGGGATTTAGCATTTGTAAAATAAACTCTCTCTTTCGCACGAGTAAGAGCAACATAACAAAGTCTTCTTTCTTCTTCTAATTCATCTAACTCTCCTATTGAATTCGAATGAGGAAAAAGCCCTTCCTCCATACCAATGATAAAAACAACAGAAAACTCCAAGCCTTTTGATGCGTGAGCGGTAAGTAAAGTAACAACGTTTGAATCTAAATTCCTATTTGGCCTTCCAGAGTCTTCAATTAAAGAAACGTTCTCTAAAAAGTCCTCTAAATTAACAAAAAGAGAAGCAACTGATTTTAATTCCTTTATGTTCTCAATCCTACTTAAAGCCTCTTCTGTACCATCATCAAGCCATTTTATATAACCTGTATCATTTAAAACCTCCTCCATAAGTTCCAAAGTAGATAGCTTATCTTTTTCAGAAATCCATTTATTGATAGGGAGTTTAGATACTTTTTCAATTTCTTCCAGATCCCACTTTTTTTCCTGAAGCTTCTCGATGGATTTTTGCCCCATGCCTCTAGAAGGAACGTTTATTACCCTCTTCCAAGAAACAGAATCTTTTGGATTATGAACTAATTTCAAATATGAGACTATGTCTTTAACCTCCTTACGAGAATAAAATCTCACACCTCCGAATATCCTGTAAGGAATGTTGTTTTTTATCAAAGACTCTTCAATTGCTCTTGATTGGGCATTAGTTCTGTATAAAACAGCCATATCACCAAAAGAATTTCCCAAAGATATTTGGTTAGATATCTCACTTATAACAAACTCTACCTCCTCACCTCCTGTACCTCCGGAATAAACTACTATTTTTTCCCCGCTTTCTTTGTCTGTCCATAGATCTAAAGGTATATGTGTAGAATTGTTTTTTATTAAACTTTTTGCGGCATCTAGTATAACTTGGGTAGATCGGTAGTTTTGTTCCAAATTATAGATAACAGCCTCAGGGTAATCTCTCTGAAAATTCAAAATATTTCTAAAATCAGCTCCTCTAAAGCTATAAATAGCCTGAGACATATCTCCAACTACAAATAGATTTTTATGGGAGTCAGATAACTGTTTTGTCATTACATACTGTGCTTTGTTTGTATCTTGGTACTCATCAACCAAGATATATTTAAAAATATTTTGATATTTATTTAATATCTCGGGTACTTCAGTGAATAGCTTAACGGTGCAAGATAGAAGATCATCAAAATCCAAGGCGTTGTTTTCATTTAATTTTTTTTGATACTCGGGATAAATCTTAGCTACAGTTCTTTGATGATAACCCTGAGCATAATTTTCATAATCAGATGGAGATACGAGCTCGGATTTTGCACTTGAGATTGTTTCCAAAACACCCCTAGGATTAAATCTTTTTGAATCTATTCCAAAATCCTTCAGTATTCCTCTCAATATTGAGACAGAATCCTCTGTATCGTATATAACATAAGAAGGTGCGATACCAATGTTAAAACCATCTTTTCTTAAGATTTTAGAACAAATCGAGTGGAATGTTCCGCTCCAAGGCAGACTTGCAGAATAGGAAGAACCTGTTAAAAGATTAGTTACTCTTGATTTTATCTCGTCAGAAGCTTTATTTGTAAACGTTACACATAAAATATTTCCCTCAGAAATTTTATGTTCGCTTATTAGATTAGCTACTCTGTGTGTTAATACACGTGTTTTTCCACTTCCTGGACCTGCTACTACAAGCGCAGGACCATTTAAATGCTTTACAGCATCTATTTGCTGTGGGTTTAATTTATTAAAAAGTTCGGGAATATTTTTAGACACGTAAGTTATGATATCACTTAGGAAGATTTATTAAGAAGATAGGTAAAAACTAAAGAAATGAAGAATTTAACGAGCTGTTCTATCTACTACCGACATTGTGTTTTCATCCCAACATTCAGGAGCAAGAGAAGATGGGAAGCCTACAACATCAACAACTCCGCAAGTAAAATTACCATTGCCATCAAATACTATCTTCCACGAGTCATTTACTTTAGCAGCCAATACATATCCACCAGCTATATCACCAGCAAATTTAATACCACCCACAATGTAATCGCCCTCTCTTTCGCTTATTGTTACGATAGCGTCTTCAACTCTTCTTCCGTATTTTTGTGCAAAAAGTAGTTTTAAAGTTTCAATTACTTCTTCGTTGCTTTCTTCCTCAACATCCTTATCAGTATCTTCTTTATCTTCGATGTTTTCTTCTTCTGGAGTAACTGATTCTGTAGATTCTTTTGTTTTTTCTTCTTTAACTTCAACAACCTCTGCTATTTCCTCTGCTTTGTTTTTAATAATACTGTTCTTTCCAAACCAATATGCTCCAATGACTAATAGGAGTATTACTAGGGAGATTATGACAAGAGGCAAAACACTGTTTTTTCCATTGTTTTCCATAAGCGCATTATATCAAATTAGGAGTGAATTTTCATTAAAAATGATGAATTAAGAAAATAAGGAAAATAGGTGTTTAATCTCTCCGGACACAATGTACTGGATTAGAAACACCAGTTTTAGTGCCATTTTGTCCTATCGTACCTTCATTTATAAACGATCCGTAAGCTTTTGTAGTATCATCTGCATATTCAGTGCTAGACCAAATAAAACTGCCTGTGACAATTGAACTTGCCTGATTTTTTATACCATCAATGTAAGCTTCCATTATCTCTACTGATGATGGTAGGTACCAATCAGTATCAGCACTTCCTCCAGATGTTGAAGCAAGGGATAAAGTTCCACAAGCATTGATTGCGCTTCCACAATCAGCATCAGTACCGTCGTAGCTACCTCTTGGAGTTGTTGTGAAAAAATCACATGTTGCAATAGTAAATCCATTTGTCTTTTTAGAAGGTTCGAATCTTGCCCAGTAAAGGCCTGTTCGAGTGTCGTACCAAACCATTGTACTTGGGGTTGTGTTTGTGTTTGTCCAGGTGGATTCTTCTCCAGTGTAATCACTCCCGTCGTTATCATCGTATTGATCATATTGTTCAAGTGAATAATCAATAAAACCTGTAGCTGTACCTGTTTTTATTGTCCTGTTGTTTGAACCTGAATAGAATGTCTCTCCTGCAAGTACGTCTGCTTCTGTAGCTGTACCATCTGGTTCCCAAGCTGCAGAGTACATTATTCTATTCCACATAGTTCCCCAATCTGAAGTCCAATCTGATGGTTGAGAATTACCATAGTTTGTTCCTTTTGAAACAAGAAAATCATATGCTGTTTTTAGTTTTGATGTAGCTCCTGATTCTGGAGATGATCCTGACTTCTCTGCTCCTATCTTCCTTATACTTTCTTTTAAAATATTCTCTTCTTTATTTACTAAAAGAAAAACAAAAACAATAAAACACAGTATTAAAATCCTATACCTACCTTCTTCTTCATTGATTTAATATATCATTTTTTACAAATTAGGTAAAAAATATATAAATATTAAAACTTACAAAGAAATTATAGCTAGTAAAGTTCTAATAAAGGATGCTCTATATTTACTCCAAGAACAGAATACCCGTAATCTAGCATCAACAACATATCAAACTTCCTACTTTGACTATTTAAAACAACTCCAATTAACTCAATCCCATTGTTCTTTGCATAAGTTACTAGACAATAACCTGCCTCTTCGGTGTACCCTGTCTTTATTCCTTCAACTCCAGGATATGTTGTTAAGAGATTTGTTTGATTTTCTAAATAAATATATTTATGTTTTTCGGAATAATTAAATTCCTTTTCCACAGTTCCAACAATTCTCTTAAAATCTTCATTTTGCATTGCATATCTTGAAAGTTTAACTAAATCTACAGCAGTACTATACGTTTCATCGTTCAAACCACTTGGGTCTTTGATTTCTGTATCATTTAGGTTTAATTCTTTTGCTTTTTTATTCATCCACATAACAAACGTATCCACATCCCCCGCTACACCCTCAGCAATGGCATAAGCTGCGTCATTTCCGGAATTTAATATTAACCCATACAACAACTCTTCCAAGGTATATATTTCCCCTTCAGAAATACCCATCGCATTCTCTCCAATTGATGAGGCTTTATTTGAAATCACTATCTCCTCATTCATACCCTTATGCTCCAAAGCTACTACTGCAGTTAATATTTTAACTAAACTTGCTATTTTCATTCTTTTTGTTGAACTCTTCTCGTACACTATCTTTCCTGAATTAATATCTACGAGAACTGCACTTTCTCCTGAAATTTCTGTTTGATTATCTGTTCCTAGCTTCTCTCCTGGTAACCAACTTGATGTTAAATTCTCTGATTTTAGTAATGTTGAATAATAGTTCTTCTCTCTTAAATCTTCTTTTATAGACATGTCTTCATTAAATATTCTTTTGAATAATAAAATACTTGAAATGAATAATGTTACTGTGAAAGCTAAAAGTATGGGCATTGACCTAAATTTTCTCTTGGGCAAGTCTTGCATAGTGAGTGTATAAAGATTATGTTATCATGTAGCGGTTAGTTTGAATGAAAGAAATTTAGTTTTTAAATTCAGGAGATAAAAATGATTAAATTTATAGATTTTTATGCAGATTGGTGTGGACCATGTAAATTAATGGACCCAATATTTAGAGAAATTGAGAGTGAGTATGAAGGAAAAATTGAATTCCAAAAGGTAGATGTTGAATCAGAAGGTGAGATGGCAGCAAAGTTTGGAATAATGAGTATACCAACTTTTGTAATACTAAAAGATGATAAGGAAATAGATCGAAGAACAGGTGCAATGCCAAAAGAAATGCTAAAAAGCTGGTTAGATTCCCATCTTTAGTAATATATTTGGTAATATAATATAAGTATGGAAAATAATACTGCCCGACTTGCCATAAATGGTTTTGGAAGAATAGGAAGATCCTCATTTAAAATAGCATTTGATAAAGGTATAGACATAGTTGCTATAAATGATTTAACAAATCCCCGTGTTTTAGCTCACCTACTAAGATATGACACTGTTTACGGTGTGTTTAACAAGGAAATGTGGATCGAAGAAGATGGAAAAAGAGTGAGCCTTGAGGATAACAGAGGAGAAAAAGATTTCTTTGATCATAAAGGAAACGAAAACTACATTGTTGTTGAAGGTAAAAAAACTTTAGTAATATCAGAAAAAGAACCTGATAAATTACCGTGGGGGAAATTAAGTATCGACACGGTATTGGAATGTACAGGAAGATTTACAAAAGACGATACTGCTCTAGCTCACATAAAAGCAGGGGCTAAAAAAGTTATCGTCTCTGCTCCAACAAAAGGAGGGACAATTCAAACTTTTATGAAAGGAGTAAACGACTCCCAGTATCTAGGTCAAAATGCAATTTCAAACGCATCTTGTACAACAAACTGCATATCTCCTGTTCTTGCGATACTTGATTCAAACTTCAAGATATTAAAAGCAGGAATGAGTACCATTCACGCAATAACAAACAATCAAAACGTTGCAGATAGTCCACCAAGTGGAGAAAAAGTCGATATGAGAAGAGCAAGAGCATCTGGATATAACATAATTCCAACCACAACGGGAGCCGCAGATGCTACAGGAGAGGTTCTGCCTAACTTAAAAGGTAAGTTTGATGGGGTATCCCTAAGAGTTCCAATAACTACAGGATCGATATCAGATATAACCGCATTATTAGATAAAAACGTAACTGAAGAAGATGTAAACAAAGCATTTGAAGAAGCAGTAAAAAACCCGATCTACAAAGATGTTGTTAGAGTAACTTATGAGCCAATAGTGTCATCAGACATAATTGGAGATCCTTATTCTGCAATTGTTGATTTATCTATGACTAAGGTCATAGATGGAAATATGGTCAAGGTTTTTGCTTGGTATGACAATGAATGGGGATACAGTTGCAGACTTGTTGAAATGGCTCTCATGATGAGTGAATAATCCTTAAATCCAATAATTATCTCAATTAGTGATAAAATATCTTAATGAAACTTTTATCTGAAGCCCCTATAAAATCGGACACAAGGGTGTTTGTTAGATGTGACATTGATGTACCGATAAAAAACAATACGATTGGAGAAAAGTTTAGACTAGACAATCTTCTTGAAACATTAAAATACATCATAGATAAAGGTGGAATACCTGTAATTGCGGGACACATAGGTAAACCAGAAGGAAAATATATCGAAGAATTAAGTACAAAACACCTTCTTTCATATTTCAACAAAGAACTTGGAGAGGGAAAATTTGATTTACTCGAAAATTTAAGATTTGATCCCAGAGAGGAAGAAAATGACGAAAACTATGCTAAAGAGCTGGCCTCTAAAGCCGATATGTATGTGAACGAAAGCTTTGCAACTTGCCACAGAAAACACTCCTCTATTGTTGGTATGGGGAGGTATTTGCAACCATATGCTGGTTTTAGATTAATTAAAGAAATAGAATCATTAAACAAAGTTTTGAGTAATCCAAAAAGGCCGTTGGTAGTAATAATTGGAGGAGCTAAGCTTGAAAGCAAAATGCCTGTGATTGATAAATTTCTAGAGAAAGCTGACTTTGTGCTCTTAAACTCACTGCTATCTGCTAATTGGAGTAAAGAAGTTACTCATAACCTTATATTATCCTGTAACAAAGAAGTAAATACTAAAGATATTGATCAAGAAACAAGGAGTAAATTCAAAGAAATAATTAGGGAAGCTAAAACCATTCTTTGGGCCGGCCCATTAGGAATGTATGAAGACGATGAATTTATTGCAGGTACAAGAGAAATAGCACTTGAGATATCAAAAACAACCCAGGAAAAAGATGCTTTTTCCATTGTTGGGGGTGGGGATACCGTAGCAGTTATAAATAAACTAGGTTTGCTTTCTAATTTTAGCTTTGTCTCGACAGGAGGCAGTGCTATGCTTCAGTACCTATCTAATGGTACTTTACCCGGCATAGAAGCACTAGAATAATGTCTAAAACAATAAAACCAACACAACAAGACAAATGCAACGGGTGTGAGATGTGTTTGTTTGAAGCTCAAAGACAGCTTAAAAAAATAGGCTTAGAAGAATCCCTAATAAGAATATTTAGGAATAAAGAGTCAGAATCAGGTAAAGTTGGATTTAGTGTGGAAATTGATCCTCGAATTAATGCTCTAAACTTAGAAAAAATAACACTAA
>CAZADQ010000009.1:0-1161 GCA_964483965.1 uncultured Candidatus Saccharibacteria bacterium | reverse complement strand
TGTTTGAAATTCAAGAAGAATGTGTACAGGAAGAAAACATTAAAAAGTTATTTTAAAATATATAAATGATTGATTTAACAACAAAAAAATCATTAGTTGTAGACTTAGAAAACAAGACCTTCGAAACAAAAAGCCACGAGGATCTTGATAAATACATTGGGGGTGTTGGTTTAGGTTTGAAACTACTTGAAACCTATATCGAAAAGGATCCTATCATATTCTCAATAGGACCTTTGAATGGATTTTTTCCCTTTGCCTCAAAGACATCAGTGATACTAAATGATGACGGCGTCATTGAGGATGTGTATATAGGAGGAAGTCTGTCAGTAAGAATGAGATTTGCGGGCATAGACTCATTGATAATATACGGAAGATCTAAAGAAAAGGTTGTAATAGAAATACAAAACACAAAGGTTAGCTTTTTAGATGAGAACGTTGATCCGCAATCACTAGGATTTCCTGGAAAAAGAAGTTTACTTTATTTTGATGGTAAAAACATACTCTTGGATAACTACTTCACTACTCCAGAAAACTACTTGGAAAGAGAATTTGAAGAAAAGAATATAAAGGGAATAGTACTAACAGGAACAGAAACATATGCTCCAAATAATTTTGAGGAATACACAAAACTATATTACGAGATACTAAATAAACAACGGGATTTAAGAGTGGATAAGGGAAATTACCCATCTTGCTCTAACTGTCCGATGGGATGTGGTAAATCAAAAACAGGTGAGATAGGAGGAAACGTTCTAATAAACAGTCTTGTAGCCTGTCAATTTGCAGATAAAATATATACTGATATTGGAACGGTATTCTCTTGCCTTAATATTCTTGGGTATAACTATACCCACGAAGATATAGAAAACCTACCAAGATTAATAGAGGATACTATAAAAAACCTGTCTTGACGGCAGAGGGAACAAGATATTTTTAGAAATTAAGTTAAAAATAACTATGAAATACGTAATTGCTAATTGGAAAATGAATATGAATTTTAAAAGTGTACTATCTTGGGTATCAGAGTTTTCTGAACTCAATAATTTAATAACCCCAGACACCGAAGTTATAATAGCACCATCAACAATTCACTTACCGATGGTTTATGAATTTTTTCAGAAAACAAATATAAAGCTGAGTTCTAAGACATCTCAACAGAGG
>CAZADQ010000008.1:0-11451 GCA_964483965.1 uncultured Candidatus Saccharibacteria bacterium | reverse complement strand
ATAATTTCATGCCTACAAGCATTGGGGGGGATGTTTATAAGATTTATAAATTAGGAAAGAAGATTGATTCAACGGCTATTGGATTTTCATCCGTTTTTACAGAAAGATTTACTGGAATTTTAATGCTTATGATGATAGGTCTTTTAAGTATGACTAGAGCTTTGGGATTTAAAGTTCTTGTACTTATCCTTTGGCTTATACTAGGTTTCTATTTAGGGATGTGGGTTTTAAGATTTTTAAGTAAAAAAATTAAGTTCTTTGAAAAAATATACAATGCGTTTTTAGTCTATAAGGAACATCCAAAAGCTTTGGTTTTTGCCATGCTTACTTCAATAATAGTTCAAGTACTATCTATTTTGACTCAATATTTTACATTTATGGCAATAGGAGTTAATTTACCTATTTTTTATTGTCTACTAGCATTTCCTGTAATTACGCTAGTAGGTTTCTTTGTTCCTTCTTTGAATGGTTTTGGGGTTCAAGATGCTTTATACATGAGTATGTTTTCTGTTGTTGGTATACCTGTTAACACGGCGTTATCAGCATCTATTATTTATCATTTGATAAGAATGAGTGTAAGTTTAATTGGGGGAATATTTTATGCTGTTGGAAAAGATTAAAAAGAATAAGATTAAGATATCTTTGATTTTAATAACAATTTTAGCTGCTTTTTTAAGACTTTGGGGGATAAAGCACGGTTTTCCTTTCATATTTCATCCAGATGAACCAACAATAATTAATTCTGCTTTAGCAGTAAGGTTTGATTCTAACCCCGGACATTTCGATTGGCCCCATCTTTATATTTACCTTAACTATTTTTTATATATGTTGTTTGGAAAATTTAGAAATATTATTGCTGACGTTGGCTTGAGAGATCAAACAGCTATCTGGTTTCCTTTAATGTGGGATGAGAAGATTGTTTTCTATTATCTAACCAGATGTTTTTCTGCAATCCTTGGAGCCTTGACGGTAATTCCGGTTTTTTTAACTGCAAAGAATCTATTTGGAAGAAAGGTCGGTTTGCTTTCAGCTTTAGCTTTTTCTCTAATGCCCTATCATGTTAGACACTCCCATTATGCTTTAGGCGACGTCCCTATGGCATTTTTTCTCTCTTGGGCAATGTATTTCTCTTCTTTGATAATGAAAAGCAATAATTTGAGGAATTACATCTTCTCTGGTCTTTTTGTGGGTTTAGCAGCATCTAACAAGTATAACGGTGGTTTGTCAGCTTTAATGGTTCCTGTAGCCCATTTTATGCGTATTTTTAGCCAAAGATATGGTTTTAAGGGTAAAGAAAATGAGAGCAACGTAAAAGATAATCAAAAAGCCAAAATCATCGATTTTAAAGGTATTTTATACTTATTTATATCCGGTTTATCAGCTTTTATAGGTTTTTTGATAGGTACGCCTTACGCTCTATTTGATTTTAGAACGTTTTCAAGTACAGAGTACGGTAAGGGTGCTTTCTGGCAATTTGAAAATGTTGGTTCCTTAAAATTATTGGATCATATTAATACTTTCTTTGGAGATATAACTAATCAACTATTAAGCGATACTGGATATACAATAATGATAATTTATATTCTTGGATTAATTTTTCTGATTTATAAGTTAATAAAGAAAAGAATTAGTGATAAGGATTTTTTCCTTCTGTTTTTCTATTTAATTTCCCTGTTTTTAATTTGGTATATATCTGGTTTTGAAAAAAGCAGATCTCATTATTATTTTGTTTTTTATCCCTTTGCTGCTGTGATATTTGGATATTACACGTGTTTCCTATATAAATTTTTTACAAAAATAATTACAAAGAGAGAAACTTTCTTTGCATTTCTATTCCTAATTGCTTTATTCTCTTTACCCACAGTATTTTCATTTAAACAATCGTATTCATTCCACAAAGGAGATACTAGAAACGATCTTTATACATGGCTTTTAAATAATTATCATCCAGAAGATGCTGTGGTTTATAATGACAATGATGTTCTAGATGTACTTAGGTACATAGGTATTGAGCCCATAAAGAATTTGGATAACGTTAGAAAATATGACAAAGCTTTGATTATTGTTTCAGAACCAGGAGAGGATGAAGATGAGTTTTTTATAAAAAGAGGATCATATATGAGTAAAATAGAAGAGTTCAGTAATAACCTAAGGTTAGGCCCCAGAATAGATGTATATAGTTATGAAAACTACTAATGCTAATATAAGTAATACTATAAATGATAAGCAAAAAAGAGAAAAAAACTGTAGATAATATAAATAAAATCGGGGGTTTTTTTAAGAGATATAAGTATGAGTTTTTAGTTTTTCTCTTTTTTGTTTTGGTTCGAATTCCCAGTCTCGGGCACGATAATTTTAATACTGATGCTTGGAGATGGAAATCGAGGTCATATAATTTTGGTAACGCTATTACAAGTGGGAAATTTGAAAACACTCTTCAAAAATATCATCCGGGTGTAATTCTTATGTGGCTTGGAAGTGCGGGAGTAAAAATAAACAATACTTACGCTAATTTAAAAGGACAGAGCTTAGTTGCTGATGAAAGCGTAGATATAATATTTCAACTAGATTTTGTTCAAAAATTACTTGTTGTTTGTGCTCAAGGGATCGCAGTAACCTTTGTTTTTTATGTTTTGAGAAACATATTTGGTTATAAGTACTCAATGATTGCAATATTTATGCTTAGTCTGGAACCTTTCTATCTAGGCTTGACTAGAGTGTTTCATCTTGAGGGTTTAGTTTCAAGCTTTATGTTAGCTAGTATTATTTGGCTTTATTACTACCTGTTGAACACTAAAAACTGGAAAAGACTTGCTGTTTCTTCTGTATTTGCTGGTTTTTCTCTTTTAACTAAAACTTCATCTATATTTTTGATTCCATTTAGTGCTTTAACTCTTTTTATTTATGTATTTCGTAACGGGAAAAGTAAAAACCTTAAGGAATATTTTAAAAAAGAACTTTGGAATAATATTAAAAACTTTAATAGAATATTTCTCTTTTGGTTTACTATTGTCTTTATGACGTTTTTTGTTTTTTGGCCTGCTATGTGGGTTAGTATGACGGGAGTTTTTCAAGCTCTTTATGAAGGTATCGTGGATGTAGGTGTGGAAGGAGATCATTTACAATATTATTTTGGTAAATTGGTTGATGACCCCGGCCCTAGTTTTTATTTCGTAGTTTTTGGTTTTAGATCTTCTACGTATTTGTTTATTGGGTTTATTGGCTCTTTGTTAATTAGAAATAAACTACCTAGGTATTATAAGAATTTTCTAGATTATTTATTAGTTTTTGTGTTTTTTATCTTTTTGCAGCTAACTATTCCTTCAAAGAAACTGGATAGGTATATTCTTCCAATGTTAGTTGTAATGTCATTATCATCATCTATATTTATTGCATGGGTCTTTTCTAAATTAAAGTTTAGTAAACTAAAGATAGCTCTATTTCTCACACCAGTTGTTTTAACTTTGTTTGTTTTGCATCCTGACTACCTTTCTTACTACAGTCCTATCTTTGGTGGGATAAAAGTAGGATCTAAAGTTATTGAACCTAAGTGGATTATAGGAACCAAGGAAATAGTGAGGTATTTTAAAAATGTACAAAGAGATAATAATATGGACGCTTCTTATAATGTTGCTTTTGAAAGTCTTGTTTATAAAAAGAAAGGGGTAGGATTAGATAATATTTTAACAGTTGGTTTTGATGAGAAGTATTATTCACAAATATGGCCTTTTTTTAGGGAGTTTGGAGCTTGGGCAGTTGTTAAGGACTACAATCAATTTGCTCAAAGAACAAAGTTTTTTGTTTACCCTGTCTGGGCCGACGCAGGAGTGAGTGAGACTAGATTTACTCTTAGGTATGTTGACACAATTAGTTTAAGAGGTGCTCTTTTGTACAATGTATATATTAATGAGAGCTTATTGAAATGATAAGCAAGATTAAAAGTATTAGATATAACGTAGATCTATTCGATGCTGTGTTGGTTGGTTTGGCTACATTAGCAGGTTCTTTTTTTAGCTATCTTCTGCAATTTGTGCTAGGTAGAAAGCTTTCTGTTGTGGATTATGGAACTTTTAATGCACTTCTTTCCCTATCTTCCTTAGTCGGTGTGTTAGCATCTGTTTTTGGAACATCTCTTATAAAGGTAGTTGCGGAAATTTATGCTAAGAAAGATATAGATAAAATTAAATTTCTTTTTTTAAAACTAATAGTATTTTCTCTTATTGCAGGACTTACAGTTTTCTCAGTCATTACTTTATTAAGTGGGTATTTTTCTTCAAGTTTAAAGATAGAAGATTCCTTCCTTGTCGTTTTGTTTGCTTTATCACTAGGAGTTAGTTTTTTGATTGTTATTCCAAACGCATACATGCAGGGTATGCAGAAATTTAAGGAATTTTCAATTTTTCACATAATCCATCTTTTTATTAGATTTCTCATACCTACAGTCTTGTTACTTACGGGATTTGGACTAAGAGGTGTTTTTAGTGGTCTCCCTATAGCAGTTTTGGTAGCCTTTTTGATAGGTTGTAAAATGGTGGATTTAAATCTTAAAAAGACCACAAAATCGGATTTATCTTCTTATTATAAGAAAATGATTTCTTTTTCTTTATCTTTTCTTGTTGTTAATTTTTGTATGACTGCCCTGTCCAATATTGATCTTATAATGGTTAAGAAATACTTTTCTCCAATTGACGCAGGTTACTATGCAGGAACTGTAACACTAGGAAAGATACTTCTTTTTGGTTCAGGAGCTATATCAATTGTAATGTTTCCCAAAGTTGTAGCGTTATTTGAAGAAGGTAAATATTTTCTATCTAAATTAAGAAAGCTTCTTTTTATGCTTTTGTTAATTCTGTCTGTTGGTGTTTTTTGTTACTGGGTTTTACCGGGCACAATTACCAGACTCTTTTTTGGAAAGACATTTGAGAACTCTGTTCCATTCTTACCAATGTTCTCGATCTTTGTAGCTTTGTATGCTTTGATTAACTTTTTTGTTACGTTTTTCCTTGCAGTTGATAAGAAAAAGGTTGGTTTACTAATTATTCCTGGAGTAATACTTCAGTATGTGCTTTTGAGTGTTTTTCATAAAAGTATTTTTGATGTAATAAAAGTAAATATTGGAGTAGGTCTATTTACATTATTTATTCTTTCAATTTATTTCTTTTTCTCTATTCCTAGTTTGAGAAATAATAAGAAAGTTAAGATTGAGGGAGTTTCAGAGGTTCCTCAAGTAAGTATTTAATGGTGGGAGTATTTTGCCACAGTATTTGTAGTAAAATGTCTTTGTTATGAGAGTTGAAGATAAAAAAATAGTTTCTATAATAATCCCAGCCTATAAACAAGAAAAGACCATTGTTAAGGATGTTCAAAGAATACTTGATTCTATGTCTCAAACACGCTGGGCTTTTGAAATAATCATTGTTGTAGATGGTTTTGTGGATAAGACATACGAGAACGCAAAAAAACTTGAGAGTTTTGATGTTAAAGTTGTAGGTTATAAGAATAATAAGGGAAAGGGGTATGCGATAAGATATGGGATGGCGAGGTCTCTTGGAGATTACATAGCATTTATTGATTCTGGTATGGATATAGACCCAAATGGAATTTCAATGATTTTAGAGCACATGCAATGGTACGAAGCAGATATCATTGTTGGTAGTAAAAGACACCCAGCATCAAAGTTATATTATCCATTCATTAGAAAGCTATATAGCTGGGGTTATAGCAGGTTAGTAAAGATTCTCTTTGGATTGAAGTTAACAGACACGCAATCAGGTTTAAAAGTATATAAAAGAGAAGTTTTAGAGAAGGTTTTACCAAGACTTTTAGTAAAAAAGTTTGCTTTTGATATTGAAATATTAGCTGTTTCTAAATATTTAGGATTTGATAGGATTTTTGAAGCTCCAATAAAAGTTGATTGGGTGAAATCCAATACGAGTTTTACCCCATTTCTTATTTTTGATAAGAATATTAGAAATATGATTGTTGATACTTTAGCAGTATTTTATAGACTCAAGGTTCTTAATTACTACAGTGACAAGAGTGAGAGAATGTGGGTGTATGATAAAGATCTTGATATGAGAGTTAACACAGGGGAGTTTAAGAATGATTAAGTTTTCAATAATTATCCCAGTAAGAAAGATTAATGATTATGTTAAGGAAAATATTGCTCGCATTAAGAAACTTGATTACCCAGATTTCGAAGTTTTCATAGTTACTGACGAAGAAGAAAAATATGATTTCGGAGGCACTAGGATGAAGATATTGGTGTCTGGAAATGTTGGGCCGGGAGAAAAAAGGAATTTAGCAGCAAGTAAGGCAACCGGAGAGGTATTAGCATTTTTGGATGACGATTCTTATCCTGAGATTGATTGGCTTAATAACGCATCTAAGATATTTGAAGATACGGATGTTTATGCATTGGGAGGACCCGCGGTAACTCCAAGAGGAGCTGGATACCTAGAAAGGATGTCCGGGAAAGTTTTGGAGTCCTTGTTGGTTAGTGGGGGTACAACTTATAGATATATTCCAAAGGAGAAAAGACTGGTTGAAGATTATCCTTCAGTAAATCTATTTGTTAGAAAGAAAGATTTTGATGAAATTGGGGGATTTCCAATTGAGTTTTGGCCTGGTGAAGATACAAAACTTTGTTTGGATTTAGTAAAAAAGTTTGGAAGAGGATTTCCTTACGATCCGTCAATTATTGTTTATCATCATAGAAGGGAAATATTAAAACCTCATTTAAAACAAATATCAAGATATGGACAACACAGAGGACAGTTTGCAAGGATATTCCCTGAGACTTCAAGACTTCCAATGTATTTTATACCGTCTCTTTTTGTAATAGGTCTTTTTGGAGGTTTACCTCTTTCTATAATTGTACCTAGATTATCTAATATTTACTTTCCAATTGTGTTTCTTTATCTATTTTTAGTTTTTATAGAGGCACTAAGAGTCTGTGTTAAAGAAGAAAATAAATTGAGAGCTTTTGATGATTTTTCTAAAGCTGTAATTGCTACCCATATCTATTATGGTGTTAACTTTCTAATTGGTATACTAAGGAGACCTAAGTTAAAATTAAAAAAGTTTGATAAGAAAACAGGTAATTATGTGGAGGGGTAGTTATGTCAAAAAATAGTTCTGAAATAAAATTTAAAATTGCAATAGGATACCCACCAATTAAGAGTGATAAGGGGGTTCCATTGTTATCTCAAAATAGACAATTCCAATATTTTAATTCTCCAACTTATGTTTATCCGATGATTCCTGCTTATGCAGCTTCTCTTGCTCAGTCAAAGGGTTACGATGTTGTTTGGATGGACGGTATTGCAGAAAAGAAAACATACGAAGAGTGGGTTAATCAGTTAGAAAGTGAGAAACCTGATCTTTTAATGATCGAATCCAAAACTCCGGTTATTAAAATGTATTGGGAAGTAGCGAAAAAACTTAAATTGAAGTTTCCTAAATTAATTATTGTTATGGTTGGGGATCATGTAACTGTTTTTCCTATTGAAACATTGGAGAAATGCCCCGCTGATTATGTAATAACAGGGGGAGACTATGACTTTCTTCTTCTTGATCTATTAGAATCAATCACTAAAGGAAAAGAATTAACTGGAGGTATTTGGGGAAGAAGTGAGAATAAGGAAATTAAACTTGGAAATTTTGCTACCCATCGTGATAAATATTGGAGTTCAGGTCCGTCGAATATAAAACACGACCTGGATGTTTTACCCTTTATAGACAGGGACTTAACGAAGTGGGAGTTATATGCTTACGAGAACGGTAATTACAAGTATAGACCGGGAACTTATATGTATTCTGGAAGGGACTGCTGGTGGGGTAAGTGTACTTTTTGTGTTTGGAATTTTACTCTATACCCTTTTGGAACGTATAGAACCTTTTCTCCTGAAAGATTATTTGAGGAAGTTAAATATGTTGTTGATAAATATGGGATTAAGGAAATATTTGATGACGCTGGTACTTTCTATGTAGGTCCTGCTTTAAAGAAGTTTTGTGAATTAATGATCAATTCTGGTTACAACAAGAAGGTTGTTTATAGCTGTAATATGAGAATTAATGCTCTAAATAGAGAATATTATGATTTGATGAAGAAGGCTAACTTTAGATTTATTCTCTATGGTTTGGAATCAGCTAATCAAGAAACATTAGATAGGCTAGAAAAAGGATTGAAGGTTGAGGAGATTGAACCTTGTCTCAAGGAAGCAAAAGATGCCGGACTTGAACCACACATTACGGTAATGCTTGGTTATCCTTGGGAAACCGAGGAATTGGCTCAAAAAACAATAGATTTAGCTAAGAGATTATTTAAGAATGGGTATGTAGATACAATGCAGGCAACAATTGTTATTCCTTATCCAGGAGCTAAACTCTATGACCAATGTGTTGAGAATGGTTGGTTAGTTGTTGATCCTAAGAGTTACGAGGAGTTTGACATGAGGAAGCCTGTTATGAAGGTTTCTTTTCCACAGGAAAGACTTATGGGTTTGACTCAGGCATTGTATTCTTCTTTTTTCTCACCTCAGTATATGATTAGAAAAATTACAAGCGTACGAAAATGGGACGATGTTAAGTTTTTGTTTTATTCTGCAAAGAAGTTGGTTGGACATCTTCTTGATTTTGATAAAAATCAAAAGAATGAGAAGAATTGGTCTACAATCTTAAAAACGTTTTGGAATAATCTCTTTTCTCCTAAAAAGGAGGATTAAGAATGGATTATCCTAAAGTTTCAATTTTAATCCCTACGTTAAATGCTGGGTCTGTTCTTGGTAAGTGCCTGGAATCCATCAAAATGCAGGATTATCCAAAAGATAAGATAGAAATAATTCTTGGAGATGGGGGATCTACGGATGATACTTTGGAGATAGGAAAAAAGTATGGAGCTAGGGTTTTTCACAATGTATTAAAAACAGGAGAATCGGGAAAAATGATTGCTTTAAGGGAAGCAACGGGGGATTTTTGTGCACTTATTGATTCAGATAATATCCTTCCTAACAAAGATTGGATGAAGGAGATGGTAGAACCGTTAATGGATAATAGAAATATTGATTGTGTGGGAAGTGAGCCTTGGGAGTACACGTGGAGAAAGGAAGATGGTTTTATTACAAGATATTGTGCTCTCATTGGTATGAATGATCCTATGGTTCATTTCCTAGGAAATTATGATCGAATGAATTTACTTACAGGTAAATGGACGGAGGTTTTGCATGAAGAGAAAGATTTTGGTAAGTATATTTTAGCTAAGTTTGATAAAAGAGGTATTCCAACGATAGGTGCAAATGGAACTGTCTTTAGAACGAAGTTTTTAAAAGATAATGTTGAAGGAGATTATCTTTTTGATATCGATGTTCTTTCAAATTTTATTGAAAAGAATGGGTTTGTTTCTTTTATTAAAGTTAAAAATGGAATTATTCATACTTATTGTGAGAGAGATATTCTTAAGTTTGCAAAAAAACAGAGAAGAAGAATTAAAGATTTTCTCTTTCATAAATCAATTGGAGATAGAAAATATGATTGGGGGAGTTCTACATCAGAGGGTTTATTTAAGTTTGTTTTAAGTTGTATTCTTGTTTTTCCATTGATTTATCAATCTTTAAAGGGATATAAAAGGAAGAAGGACATCGCTTGGTTTTTCCATCCATTGGCTTGTTGGATTACACTCTGGGAGTATGGGATGGGGTATCTTTCTAGTTTATTTAAAAATGAAGAGGTTAGCAGAGAGGGATGGAGACAATAGATAGTCTACTAAAGGTTTATTTATTTTAATTAAGTTTAAAAATATGAAAAAAAGTAAAAAAGCTTTAATAACTGGTATAACAGGTCAAGATGGGTCTTATTTAGCTGAATTATTGCTCGAAAAAGGTTATGAGGTCCATGGTTTGATAAGAAGATCATCTTCTTTTAATACTGAAAGAATTGAACATTTAATGCCCTCCTCAAGAGAAGGCGAATCTCCTAAAAGCATATATAGAGAATACGGAGATCTTTCCGATTCATCAAATATTTCTAGAATTATTGAAAGAGTAAGGCCCGAAGAGATATATAATTTAGGTGCTCAAAGTCATGTAAAAATAAGTTTTGATACCCCAGAATATACCTGTGACACTGTGGGTTTGGGTACATTGCGGTTATTGGATGCAATAAGAAGTACTGGCAAGAATATTAAGTTTTACCAGGCTTGTTCATCTGAGATGTTTGGTATGGTTCAGGAAACTCCTCAGAACGAAAAAACTCCTTTTTACCCTAGATCCCCTTACGGATGCGCCAAATGTTTCTCTTACTATATAACTAGAAACTACAGAGAAAGTTATAATCTGTTTGCTTGTAACGGGATACTATTTAATCACGAGTCGCCTAGACGTGGGGGTAACTTTGTTACGAGGAAAATAACAACTGGACTAGCAAAAATAAAGCTAGGTGTGCTAGATGTACTTTCTTTAGGTAATTTAGAAGCTAAAAGAGATTGGGGTTACGCTAAAGATTATGTTTATGGTATGTGGCTTATGCTCCAACAGGATAAACCAGATGATTACGTTTTAGCAACTGGAGAAACTCATACAGTGAGAGAGTTTGTAGAAGAAGCTTGTCGTCTTTTAGGTTTTGATTTAACTTGGAAGGGTAGGGGAGTAAATGAGGTGGGAATAGATAAAAAAACGGGAAAAACCTTAATAAAGATAGATCCTTATTTTTTTAGACCTGCTGAGGTTGACTTATTGTTAGGTGATGCTTCAAAAGCAAAGAAGAGGTTAAAGTGGAAAACAGAAGTAAAATTTAAAGATTTAGTAAAAATTATGGTCGAGTATGACTTACAAGAACAAACAAAAAAATATAGGAAACTTTAAGGAATCAAAGTTAGTTTTTTGTTCCTTCTCACCCGTTGGGTTGGATGATTATGTTAACTATTTTATTAATAATTTTAATGATTTCACATATTTAAAGTTTAAATTTCCTCATAGTAAGGGAAATTCAGAGGTTACAAGATATCTTAATAAAAAAGAAATTAGTAAAAGAAAACTATTCTCACTTCCATTATTTACCAATAAATTTTTATATTTTTTATTTTTGCCCTTTAATTATATTATTTACTTTTTTCAATCCTTCCTTTTAGCTAGTAAAAATAATTCTGGTTTGAGTATTTTTTTTGGAATTAACTATTTTTGTACATTTTGTGGAATAATTTTAAAAAAACTTAAGATTGTAGATTTTGTTATTTATAGAGTAATGGATTTTTTCCCCCTTCCTTCTGACGGACCTTACAGAATATTAAACAGAGTGTTCTATGTAATAGATAAGTTTTGTTTAGATAGCGCGGATTCTATTTGGTTTACAACCGAAGGTCATATTGAAGGAAGAGAAAAATATAAATATTTTGATAGAAGTAGGTATAGTTATAGGATTATTCCTTTGGGTTTAGATATCGATAAATATGTATCT
>CAZADQ010000007.1:10580-12110 GCA_964483965.1 uncultured Candidatus Saccharibacteria bacterium | reverse complement strand
TTCCAAGTAATTCTATTTACAATATTTTTTAATAGGATATCACTTCCACTAGTTTGGGCAGAAGGGGATAGATTATAACCGTAACCTTTAAATATTCTGCTATTTTTTTTATCTTTTTTTAATTTTAAAAACTTTAATAATCTCATCTACTATTAAATCAGCGGGATTCTCCTTTAAGAACTTTAAAACTTTGTCATCTTTTAATACAAAATTATCTTTTCTGTCAAGACAATATTTTATCTTCTCCAACAAAATATTTGGGTTTAAATCTTTTTGATCTAGAATCTCTGCTAACCCATTATTTTTAACCATCTCAGCATTTTTATACTGCTCATTATGTGAAACCCATGGGATTGGGATAAGAAGAGAAGGTTTTTTTAAAGCTAAAATTTCAGCCACGGTATGAGCCCCAGCTCTTGAAACAACTAAATCAGATTTTAAATATGCCTCTCCTATCTCATTTTCTAAAATAAATTTTCTTAAAATATATTTTCCTTTAACAAAACTTTTGATTTTCTCGTATCTCTCCTCTAGTTTATTAAAATCTTCATAGACGGAATTATCTCCACATTGATGAATAACATTGCAAAAATTTAACAGTTCCTTTAAAGATTGTTCAACGTTCTCGTTTATCATATGAGACCCAGTCTTTCCTGCTAAAATAAAAACAACTGGGAGATTATTATCAAATTTAAAAGAATCCGAAATTACCTTAAATACACTTCTTCTTAAAGGTATCCCCGTGAACACGACTTTACCCTTTGGGAAATATTTTCTCGATTCCTCCCAAGAAATCATAACTTTTCTCACAAAGTGAGATATTAGCTTGTTTGAATATCCTGCAGTTAGTGTCTGCTCATGAGTGAGAGAGGGTATTTTAAGAACATAACCTGCTAAAATGACGGGGGCTGCAATATACCCGCCAAAAGATAAAATAATATCTGGTCTAATCTTTATCAAAAGATACAAAGAATGAAAGAAGCCTAGAGGAACCTTTAGTAGTCTTCCTATATTATAGGTTTTATATAACTTCCCAGCTCTTAGATTATAAAAGGAAATACCTAAATCCGTTATCTCTCTGTACTCAAGAGTTGGATTTTTATCTCCCTTCATAGAATACTTATGCCCAATCCAAAATATCTCTAAGTTAGATATGTTATGTGCTTCTTCCTGTTCTTTTAGTCTACTTATAACAGGAAGTGCGGAACTATGGTGTCCACCAGTTATTATTATTTTCATCTTCTATATTCTATTTTACCAATATATAAACTACAACTGAGAGTTTCTTGAAATATTAGCCAGAATCCCAAGCCCCATTAGGCTAAAAATCATTGAGGAACCTCCGTAGGATATAAGAGGAATGGGAACTCCGGTTAAAGGAATTATTTTAGTCATTGCAGCAACATTAACAAAAAACTGCAACCCTAACCAAGAACTTATCCCAATTGCTACTAATTTTCCAAATGTATCCTCCGATCTTTTGGCAATAGTAAAGCCCTGATAGATTAAATAAAAATAAACTAATACAAC
>CAZADQ010000007.1:0-10570 GCA_964483965.1 uncultured Candidatus Saccharibacteria bacterium | reverse complement strand
ACTGAGGTAGTTCCTATGAATCCAAACTCCTCTCCAATTATTGCGAATATAGAATCAGATGCTACTTCGGGAAGATACTGGTATTTTTGTTTTGATTGTCCAAAACCAACCCCGGTAACACCACCAGAGCCTAAGGCTACCAAAGCTTGTTTTACGTGATAACTAGAATCTTCATTTGAATTTCCTGAAATTAGAGACATTAATCTTGCCTTTCTATATGGGGAAAATAAAATTACAGCAATAGCTAAAAATGCTACAAGAGGAGCTACCATTAAAATAGGCTTTAATGGTGCGCCTGAAGCAAAATATATTATACTTCCCAAGATAAAAACAATTGCAGCAGTGGACATGTTTGGCTGTAGAATAATCAGACCTGATAACATACCTGAAACTAATAGATACGTTTTAAATAAATCTTTATGATCGGTTTTAGATCTCTCTTTTCTAACTATTTCACTGATACGTGTCGACAAGTACAAAATTACGGTAAGCTTAGCCAGCTCTCCAGGTTGAAATCCCAATACACCTAAAAAAGGTATGGGGGGAAGTGGTGGGGGATTTAGATAAAACCACCTATTTGCTCCGTTTATGCAAGGTGAAAAACCAAAATCAGATGAACAAGGAAAAAAACTTACGACGGAAAGAAGAAACAAAGATAATATATTAAATACGAATAAAGAACGAGACATTTTCTCAAGTTTTCTATAATCCACATTATAAAAAATATAAAAACAAATTAAACCTATAAGTACCCACCCTAATTGAAGAATCACAAACCTGTAAGGCTCTTCGTATAAATTACTAGATGTAATTACAGTGGAATTCGCAATCATCAATAAGCCAAATCCTAGAAAAGCTGAGATAGTAAATATTAAGGATCTATTTTCAGGCTTTTTTAAACGGGCAAATCTGTCTCTCATTTTTAAAGGATAGCAATAAATATTCCAAAAAAGGCAAAAAACACTCCGAAGAGAATAAATCTTAGTGTAATTTTAGATTCATGCCAACCTAACATTTCAAAATGATGGTGTAATGGGGCCATTCTAAATAATCTTTTTCTAGTATATTTGAAAAAAAGTTGCTGCAATGGGCTAGAAACACCATCAACTAAAAAGACTATACCGATGATTAGAAAAGCAACTTCTCTATGCATTACAACTGCCAAAATTGCCATTATCGCTCCGAGAACATAAGAACCAACATTTCCCATAAATACTCTAGCAGGAAATATATTGAAGTATAGAAATGGAATAAGCGCACCAACAAATGTTGCACAAAAACCGGCTAAAGAATTGTAACCTAAAACTCTTGAAAGAATCCAAAAAGAAATCAAGGAAATCATAGATAAACCACCTGCTAAACCATCTAAACCGTCAGTAAATGCGACAGCATTAAGAATTACTATAAAAAGAATAAATATAAATAATGGATACCCTAAACCTATATGCACATTTCCAATTAAAGGAAACCAAATATAATCCCATCCCAATTTAAAGTACGCCCAGTAAGAAACAAATCCGGCCAATATCCCCTGTACGATAAATTTCTGGTACGTTTGAATTCCACTATCGTCAGAACTCCCAACTACCCTAGATAATTCTTTAAACATTCCCCATACTTTAGAAAATATTCCAATTTCTTTAATACCTCTAGATTTGCGATTAAATAATTGGGAAAAGTGGTATTCTAAAAAACCAGGTAGTCCTGATCTTCTATAAACCTTAGTAAAATCTTCGATAATTCCCAATAATCCTGCGAGGGTAGCAACAAAAAGAGGAAATAAAGTTTGTGTTCTAGAACGATTTAAGAATAAACTAACAACAGAAACGGAAAATACAAAAACTAGACCACCCATTGTAGGTGTTCCTTCCTTCTTTTTATGGGTAATCGGCCCATCGTTTCTTACACTCTCACCCATCTGAAAACGATATACAAAGTTTATCCATAGAGGATACAATACAAGAGATATAAAACAAGCTAAAAAAAGAAGCATTAAATCTATCATTAATCCTGTTGTTCCCATATTTTTGCTCCAAGTAACTTAAGTTTATCTAAAAAATTCTCGAAATAGTAATTAACCTCCTCTACCCCAATTATCTCGCTTTTACCTTCGGCACACAAACAAGCCAATATCATTACTGAAAGATATCTGTGATTTTCAACACTTAATCTCTCTGCTTTTAATTTTGAGGGTCCGAATATTTTTGCAACTGTTTTAGGCTCCCCCATCTCTTCAATATTGTACGAGTCATCACTAATAATTGGGGGTATGCCTACCTCACTTGGTTTAAGTAAATCTATTTTTGCCCCCATTCTATTTAAGTCTACACAATAATTAAATCTATTTATATAAACAGTATCATGTACAACACTTTCACCATTTGCTTGAGTTAAAGTCAAAACAGCAAGCGGTTGCCAATCAGGAACAAATCCCGGAGCAGGCGCTATATCAACCCTACAAGGTAAAATGTCATCCCCATGCCCCCAAACTTTTAACTCTTCTTCAGAGAATTCAAATTTTGCACCTATCTTGTTTAGGAAATTAACAAATTGCAACATAGATTCTTTTTTTATTCCTTTTATTGATATGTTTCCCTTTGTGATGACAGAAGCGGTAGCAAACACTGCTGCTTCTGTTTTGTCAGAACATACATCAAATATAGCTCCTTTAAAAATATTTCCACCTGTTATAATAATCTTCTTAGGTTCGGGTCTTTGAATAGACGCCCCCATTAGATTTAGAAGATCAACCAAATCGTTTATCTCGTACTCTTCGGAAGCATTGGATATAACTGTTTCTCCAGGAATAATAATTGATGAAAGAATGGCGTTATCAGTTCCCATATGACTTGGATTTTTAAAAGAGATGTTAGGGGATGTGGTGTTTCCTTCGTTTATAATCTTGTAGTAATCCTCGTCTTCATTAACAGTAAAGCCTAAAGACTTCCACGTATCCAAAAATCTATTAACAGGACCGAGGTGAGACTCATTACCTTTACATTTTGGGATAAATGCCTTACCAAATCTAAAAAGAAGGGGGCCTGCTAAAAGCATAGTTGTTCTATAAATGCTTCCAATCTCGATAGGAACCTTATAATCAGAAATCTGAGATCCATTTAAAACAAGGGTATTCAGTCCCACCCATTCTGCTATTCCCCCTACACTTTTAATTATCTCTATATCATCTAAAACAGGTTGAACTCTGGGTACGTTATTAAGAACGACATTCTCATTGGAAAACATTGCGGCGTATATTAATTTCAACGCAGAGTTTCTTGCACCAGAAATAGCAACAGTGCCTGTCAGCGGCACCCCACCCTCAATAAAAATTCCAGACATTTTAAGAAAAAATTACTATTATCAAGGAATTTACTACTAGTAAAAATCCTGAAACCACAGTTAGGAAAAAAACAATCTTCTCAACACCCCTTAAAGATCTATACATACTAAAGGAACTCTTTAAACTTGGAGACAAACCGGATGATTTTGATTGGATTAAGACCAAAACAACTAGAACCACACAAAGTATTATTTGTAACATTTTACTAAAAGCTAAAATATTCATTTTCTATTGCAAAGTCCTTCCAAAAATAAATAGACTGTGCTTGTTGTAAGAGCAGAAAAAACCGTAGACCAAAAGCTATCTAGATCCTTAGATGGTAACACAAACCCGAAAATCTTCAAACTTGGCAGAGTTACCGGAATAATAACAAAATCTTCAAGGAAATTCATTAAAACGTAGAATATTATTGCTGTGGTAACAAATGATATTAAAAAAAACACACTTCCTTTTGTTGGAAGAGATATTAAGGAAATAATAGGTTTTAAAAAAATATACAAAATCAGTAAAGCTAAAATAGAAAATAACAAAGTTCTTTTCTCCTGATATTCGAAAGCCCCAATTAAGTATTGAGTAGAGTAAAGAGCTAAAATAATAAACAAAAAAGTACGAATTATCTTTCTCATATTAATTAAAACAATTATACAATCTGAAAACAAAAATACCTAAATAAAATTACGCAAATCCTATCTTAACAAAGAATTTTTTCTTAGTAGATGGTGATAACTTTGTGCAAATCTATGAGACTCATCCCTTAAATTTATTATAAGCTTCATTCCATACGAATCTTTCGCTTTCAACTCTTCGATGTACACCCCACCCTTCTCTTTGTAAACTAATTTCTCATATTTCTTAGCCACACCTATTACTGGAACATGAACATTCAAATCTTCCATCACTTTCATAGCTGCGAAAACTTGTGGTTTACCCCCATCTACTATTATCAAATCAGGCTTACCCCATTTCTTAACATTGCTCCTTTTTACGTTTTCATGTCTATTTAAAACAACACTTTCTCTTTTTAATCGTCTGAATAATACTTCGTAAAGCATCCCAGAGTCATCCTGTTTAATCTTACTAATATCTTTATCTTTATTTAACCTTACTTTAAATCTCTTATACTCACTCTTATCAATCTTCCCATCTATAGCAACAACCATCGAACCTACAGCCTCTTTTCCTGATATATTTGAAATATCATAACATTCTATTCTTTTTGGAATTTTATTTAAGATAGGGATAAATTCCTTTATATCTTCCAAAGATTTTTTATTCATATCCTCAATCAAATATGGGTTATCTATATACTCACTAGCCTCTCTGAAATGATTCTGAACATAAGAAAATTTATTAAGCAAGTCCCTACATCTAGCAGCTTCCTCAAAATTATCTCTTTTAGCGTAATATTTCATATCTTTTTGAACGTCAGTTAATATTTTTGAAACGTTTCCAGACAAAATATTTTTGACTTTGTTAATATTCCTTTTGTATTGTTGAATATCCTTAATAGAATTATTAGTACAAGGAGAAAAACACAGATTGATATGCCCATACAAACAGGAGGATCCTATCTTCTTATATCTAGAAAATTTTTCGTAACTACAATCTCTAAAAGGAATTATTTTTCTTACCGTATTTAAAATATTTTTTGCAACTTGATAGCTAGGATAAGGTCCAAAAACAACATCCTTTTCAAGAATTCCTAACTTTCTTGCGGTAATTATCTTTGGGACTATAGTATTTTTTCCCGAAATGTTAAATTTATCGTTCCTAATAACTATATAGAGATTGGAACGATCGTCTTTTAAAATTATGTTGTACTTGGGTTTATACTTCTTAATCAATTCTGCTTCTAATATCAATGCTTCAAACTCTGATTCAACGATTATAAAATCAATGTCGTTAATCCTTTTTACAAGCTCTGCAGTTTTGAATGATTTATCAATTTTGATATTGAAGTATGATCTAATTCTACTTTTTAGGTTCTTTGCTTTACCAACATATATTACTTTTCCAGACACATCCTTAAAAATATAGGATCCTGGTAATTGTGGGAGGCTGGATAGTTTTTCTTTTATATTTGAGGATTTCACAAAGTTATTGTAGCATTTGAAAGATGAGACTTTTTCTTTCTAACATAAAACCGCTATTTTTATTTCTCCTTGCTTTTATACTATTAAAACCAGTATCCGCCTTCGATGATCCTCAATTTTCAATAAACTACGATATAAAATATACTGTTGAAGAAACAGGAGAGACTTCAGTAACCCAAGAAGCGATAATTACAAATCTAAGAAACGATATGATACCAACCACTTATACATTCTCAGCTAGACAGCTTAAAATTTACGACGTCTCATCAACAACAAATGAAAAAAATTCAGAAGTAAGAATAGAGGAGAAAGAAGATGAGAATATTATTTCAGTGACAATTGAAAATTACGCAATTGGAGAAGGGAGACAAAATAAAGTTGTTCTAAACTATAAAACAAAAAGCGTAGCAGGAAAATCAGGAGAAATTTGGAATATTTATATACCTAAAATCCAAATTCCAGAAACCACATCTTTATATAACGTAAAAATTTCTATTCCCGCATCTTTTGGCCCAAAAATCTACCTATCCCCTACTCCTGCTATCGAGAAAATAGAAGATGGTAATAGTGTCTTTTACTTTACTAAAGAAGGTTTTCAGTCAACAGGAATATCCGGAGCTTTTGGTGAGTATCAGCCTATAAATTTTAAATTAAAATATCATTTAAAAAACACCTCTATCCTTCCTTCCATAAAAGAAATAGCACTGCCCCCTGACATAGAAAAAATACAAAATGTAAGCTATCAAAAGATTAATCCAAAGCCATATAAAATTAAGGTTGATTCTGATGGTAATTTTATAGCATTATATGTTCTCTCACCTTTTAAAGATTTAAGTGTAGAAGCTACCGGAACTTCAAGAATATATGGAAGACAAGTAAGTGTAGATTTTGGTCGCGATATATCAGAGATTCCATCTAATTTACTAAAATACACAAAAGAAGATAAATATTGGGAAGTTAATTCACCATATATACAAAAATTATCAAAAGAACTCAAAAGTGAGAGTAGAAATGTAATAGAAAATGCCCAAAATATATATGATTTTATAACTAAAAACATAACATACGATTTCGAAGCACTGCAGGAAGGTCTAGTTGAAAGGAAAGGAGCAGAAACTGCTTTGATTCAAAAAGGAAGTTGGACTTGTATGGAGTTTACAGATCTATTTGTAGCTACATCAAGAGCAATGGGAGTACCCTCAAGAGAAATTAATGGGTACGCTTTTACTTTCGAGGATCAGAATAAACCTATATCAATAAACTTAAGTGGTGGTGATTTACTTCACTCTTGGGCTGAGTTTTATGATCCTTTTTATGGGTGGGTTCAGATAGACCCTACTTGGGGGACTACTTCAGGAATCGATTATTTTACAAAACTGGATACAAATCATTTCGCTTTTGTAATAAAAGGAAATAATTCAGAATATCCCTACCCAGCTGGAACATACAGAAATACAGTTAATGAAAAACTTATAGATATAGCAGTTGCTCAAAATAATTCTGATGATTATTTCATTCCAAAACTTGAGTATAGAAAAATGTTAAACCTAAATCCATTTAAGATTATAAAAGGTAATAAGAGAATAAAAGTTACAAATATTGGAAACGTGTTTGTGTACAATGTAGAAAAACATACAGTACCAATAGGAGAATCTGTAATTATTTACACCAGCAATGAAAACAATAATATTTTATTTGAGGATTTAAATGGGAAGAAATATACTTTAGATATATCGGATACTAGAAATTAATTAGTATTTAGAGCTTGGGATGTGTAAGAATCTTTGTAATTTCTTAAATCATCTAAGGTTCCTTCAAACATTATTTTTCCTCCGCCGTCACCACCTTCCGGACCTAAGTCTATTACCCAATCACAATTTTTTATTACATCAAGATTGTGTTCAATCATTAAGACAGTATTCCCACGAGCTGTTAGTCTTTTGCATATAACTATCAAATTTTCAAGGTCTGCAAAATGAAGCCCTGTTGTAGGCTCATCTAAAATATAGAGAGTGCTTCCTGTAGATCTTTTAGAAAGTTCAAGAGCTAGTTTTACTCTTTGAGCCTCGCCTCCTGATAGAGTTGGGGCTGGTTGTCCAAGTTTTATATATCCCAAACCTACGTCATACAAGGTTTCAAGTTTTCTTTTTGCCTGTGGAATTTTATCAAAAAATCCAAGAGCCTCTTCTACAGTCATATCCAATATATCTGCTATATTCTTTCCCTTATACTCAATTTCCAATGCTTCCTTATTATATCTTTTTCCCTCACAAACCTCACAAGTCACATAAACATCAGGCATAAATTGCATTTCAATCTTTATCTGCCCCTCTCCGCCACATGCCTCACACCTACCTCCCTTTACATTAAAACTAAATCTTCCCGGTTTATAACCTCTAACCCTAGCATCCTGAATTTGAGAATATAAGTCTCTAATAAAATCAAATAATTTTGTGTATGTAGCTGGGTTTGATTTTGGAGTCCTGCCTATCGGGCTTTGATCAATAGCAATAACATTTGATATGTTTTCTACACCTTCAAGTGATTCATATGGCTCGGGCTTTTGTTCAATCTTAAGTCCAAAATCTTGTCTTAAGGCTTGATATAAAGTATCCATAATTACTGTGGATTTTCCTGATCCAGAAACTCCTGTTATGCAGGTAAATTTTCCAAGAGGTATCTTTAAATCTATATTTTTTAAATTTCTTCCAGATGCCTTTTTGAGAACTAAATTCTTTCCTCCAACTTTTTTATGTATCTTATGATTAGTTTCCTCCTGCAAAAGTTCTTCAAACTTCATCTTACTTTTATGACCATTTTGTCCAACAACAAGTTTTTTAGATAAGTATCTACCAGTTAAAGAGTCAGGATTTTTCATTATCTGCTCGGGTGTGCCTTCAGCAATTATCTTTCCCCCATGATCCCCAGCACCAGGTCCAAAATCAAAAATATAGTCACTTTCAAACATGGTTTCCGAATCATGTTCGACAACAAGAACAGTATTTCCTAAATCCCTTAATTTATGAAGTGTATTTATTAGTTTACCCTGATCTCTTTGATGGAGTCCTAGAGAAGGTTCATCTAAAACATACAGTACGCCAGATAATCCCGAGCCTATTTGTGATGCAAGTCTTATTCTTTGAGCCTCTCCTCCTGAAAGCTCAGCAGATGCTCTTCCTAATGTTAAGTAATTAAGACCGACATCAATTAAAAACTTTAGTCTGTATTCAATCTCCTTCAGTATTGTACTTCCTATTTTATTCTCCCTTTCGTTAAAAACATTAGGTAATTCTTTAATCCAATTAAGAGCATCTGTAATAGATTTATCTGTTATCTGACAAATATTTTTCTTATCGATAACAATGGATAAAGATTCTTTTTTTAATCTATCCCCATTACATACAGGACATTTCTCTTTAATCATATATTTCTCAATCTCTCCTCTAATAAAATCAGATTCAGTTTCCTTGTATCTTCTTGCTAGATTAGGAATTACTCCCTCGTAGCTTGTATCAAAACTCCTTCTGGAACCATCTTGGCTTCTATATGTAACTCTAAATTTTCTATCCTTAACCCCATATAAAAGAATATCTTTCTCTTTTTCACTAAGTTCCCCTATTGATGTATCCAAGGATATTTTGTAATACTGAGATACTGCCTCTACAGTCTTTGCCGTCCAACTTGTATGTTCAAATAACTTTGTCCAAGGTAAGACACCTCCCTCATTAATTGAAAGTCTGGGATTTATTACTAAAGACTCTTCCACTCTTAACTGTGTTCCTATTCCGTCACAAGCAGGGCATGCTCCGTGAGGTGAATTAAATGAAAAGGTTCTTGGTTCGATATCCGATAGAGATATATTGCATACTGGACAAGAGAAGTTTTCAGAGAAAAGATGATCTTCGGTATTTTTAGGCTTATCGGAAAAATCAAATGATTTATCTCTAACTAACGTAACTACGATATTTCCATTACTCATTCTTAATGCGGTTTCTACGGATTGAAATAACAAACTTTCTATCTCCTTCTTATCTTTCTCATTTTTAGTTTTTTTATTGTTCAAAGTATGTCTAGAAACCAATGCATCTATTGAATGTTTATTTGTTTTTATTAGTTGAAAATCATCAGTTAATTCTCTGATATCCCCATCCACCCTAACCCTAATAATTCCTTGTTTTTTTAAATTTTCAAAAAGAGAAGAATACTCTCCCTTTCTATCTTTGATAATAGGAGAGAATATAAAAAATCTAACGCCTCTTTCTGATTTAAAATCACTTTCATTTGATATTAAATCTAAAATATCCTTTGTAATCTCCCCAGCACTTTGCCTTTGAATTTCTCTCCCGCAGCTAGGGCAGTGGGGATGACCTACTCTTGCAAAGAGAAGTCTTAAGAAATCATATATCTCGGTAATGGTGCCAACGGTCGATCTAGGATTCTTGCTCGTTGTTTTTTGATCAATTGCAATTGCAGGAGATAAACCATCTATTTTATCTACATCAGGTTTATCCATTACACCTAAAAATTGTCTTGCATAAGCAGACAAGCTTTCTACGTATCTTCTCTGGCCCTCTGCATATATTGTATCCATTGCAAGAGATGATTTACCTGATCCAGAAACTCCTGTAAACACAACCATTTTGTTTTTTGGAATATCTAAATCAACGTTTTTAAGATTATGTTGTCTAGCACCTCTAACTAAAATGTGAGAAATTGAATCTTTCATATCGAAAGATATTGTACAAGATAAAGGATATTAATGTCTACGGGTTTTATTTGGGTTTGAAAAAGACTAATTAGAGTTAGAACAGAACTAATAATTATACTAATTTTTTTATCTCTCTAATCCTATCCCTCAAAGTAGCAGCTTTCTCAAAGTTTAATATCTCAGCTTCGTACTTCATTTCATTTTCCAATTTTCTTATTGCTTTCTTAACTTCTTCAGGAGGTAGCTGCATATAATCTACGTCAATAAATGTATCTTTCTTCTTCCCACTTACTTGTTCCTCAATCTCTTGATCGATTAATTTATCCCTTATAGGTTTAGTAATCTGTGTTGGTGTGATCTTGTTTTTCTTGTTGTATTCCATCTGAATATTTCTTCTTCTTTCTACCTCCGAAATAGCTCTCTTCATAC
>CAZADQ010000006.1:12117-13068 GCA_964483965.1 uncultured Candidatus Saccharibacteria bacterium | reverse complement strand
AAATGCAGTTGAAAAGTACAGTGTGTTCTCCCGAGTATCTCCTGAGCAAAAATACAACATTATTGAGTTATTACAAAAAAAACATACAGTTGGGTATCTTGGTGACGGTATAAATGATGCTCCGGCTTTAAAACTTGCTAATGTTGCTATAGTGGTAGATAGAGCTTCTGATGTAGCTAGAGAAGCATCAGACATAATTCTTTTTGAAAGGGATCTTAAAGTTATAGTGGAAGGAATTGAGGAAGGAAGGAGAACATTTGTAAATACTTCAAAATATATTAAAGCTACTCTTGCATCTAATTTTGGAAATTTTTATGCTTTGGCTATTGCATCATTGCTAGTTGATTATTTACCTATGCTTCCTATTCAAGTTTTACTTGTAAATCTTCTTTCTGATTTTCCAATGATATCAATTGCTACAGACAATGTTGAAAAGGATGAAATAAAAGAACCTTGTTCCTATAATACTTCTGAAATAGTCTTAATGGCGACATTTTTAGGAATTATAAGTACCGTATTTGATCTTATTATATTTGCAATATTTAGTAGAATGGGGGCCGATGTATTAAGAACAAGTTGGTTTATTGAAAGTATTTTGTCTGAGTTAGCTTTAATATTCTCAATTAGAACAAAGGTTTCGGTATTTAGAGCAAAAACTAAACCATCCAAAGTTATTTTATTTTTAACTGCAATAGCATCTCTAAGCACTGTCGTTGTAACATTTACTCATTTTGGAGATAGGATATTTGGATTTGTTACACCAACGACAAATAGTTTGTTAATAATAGTTGCAAGTGTTGTTGCCTACATAGTATCTACAGAGTTAATAAAGGTTATGTACTACAAAAAATATAACCTTTCAAAGAAATAAAAAGTATGTAAAGTTTTGTTATCTTCTCATTGCTGCTCTTCTCATCGGTTCTGGCATCTTTTCTATCGCATACCTTAATG
>CAZADQ010000006.1:0-12087 GCA_964483965.1 uncultured Candidatus Saccharibacteria bacterium | reverse complement strand
TCAGCATCAAAGAATACTTCTTTTACATGTTTTCGGCTTTCTTCTTTTAATAACCAACCGTAACCCTTTTGAACCATATCGTCCTCGTCGTTTAGCAAGATATCAGATATCTCAAAAGCATCTTTTAGAAATTTTCCCTCTTTAGCTGGAATTATAAGAGACACTGCCGAGGCTCTTTTTACCCACCTGTTGTCTGACTTTGCCCATTTCTTAAGCTCCTTGATGTATTCTGGGTGTTTCTCAATAAAGTAACCTATTGTGTGGTTACAAAAACCATCGCACTTCGCCCAATCATTTATGTACTTATCTATCCATCTTTCAAACGTTTTAAAGTCACTTAGGCTAAATTTATTTCTTAATTTGTAACACAATCCCGATGCTACCCAAGCCTCTTCTTCGTAATCAGATTTATATAGTTCTTCACATGTCTCAAATATCTCTGCTTTTCTTAAATTTTTGATGTCCTCCCACACTGCTTCTGTTATCTTTGCAACTTTAGCCGACCTTACTCCATAGAATTTTATCTTCTCTTTAAAGAATCTTTGAAAACTTATTTTTGCTTTTGTATCTATGTTTTCTTTTAATAACTTTCTTATCTTAGATGTGTGTTTATTCATCCTTTTTAAGTTTCTTTTGTAACTTAATAAGCTTTAATATTTTAGTTTAAAGTGAGTGTTCTTTGTCCTCTATTACGTTTTTGTAAAGAATAAGCATATTTTGTAGTTTTTCACCTTGTATTCCTTTGTTTTCAGAGAATCCTCTTAAATCATATTCCCCACCTTCCTTACCATAAACCCATGTCCAGAATATTTTGTCAGGTTTATCTTGAAAAATTATATTAATTTCTTTACCACCTGCTACGCTGGGGCTTGCCATTATTACTATAAATTTGCTCTTATAGTAGTCTTTAGAATAGGCATCAAGCCCCACAAGTGTTCCATTTGGAGAGGTTCTTGCTGTAACTACAGCCTCTTTTACATCTATTCCTTTCATAGAACCATCAAGATAGCCATTTAACGCTACTCTAACATGTTTTACATAGGGATCGTCGTATGTTTTATAGTATTCACTAAGTTGTTCTTGAGTAAATTCCACTGGTTTTAGCTCCTCTACTACCTTCTTATCTGTTTGTTGTGTTTTCTCAATATTATTTTCTTTTGCTTTGCCTATAAAAAATATTAAAACTAAAATTAAAAACAAAGCTAAAAGAAATAACATTAGTAGCATCTTTTTATTAGAAAACTGCCCTTTTTTTGACTTAATATATGAGCTTATAGAATTTATTATTTTCATATGGATATTATATGCACAAAACTAACTTTGTGTCTTGTTCGAAAGTATTATTTTGCTATTTAATTTGGGTACATTTTGTCCTTTAAATTACGGGATGACTGTATATTTTTGTGTTAACATTTACCTATGTTTAGAGAGTACGGATTAAAGATTAAGAAAATTCTTGCCGATAAAGAAAATTATTATAATTGGGAAAGTATTTTAGAAAATCATGAGGAGATGATAAGAACAATTCAACATGAAAGAATAATTCATCTTATGGTAACTATCTTTGTTGGGATTGTTATGTCTATGTCTTGTTTTTTAACAATATTAACTAAAGAGTTTTATATGATCTACTTAGATTTTCCTTTAATGTTTTTGTTTTTTGGATATCTTATTCACTACAGATTTTTAGAAAATACAACACAAGAATGGTACAAGATAAGAAGAATGATAAAGAAAAGACTATAGCTTAGTTATTGCTACTGACTTTATCACTGTTGATTCAGCATATCCCCAAGTAAATTTACCTTTTATTTCAACGTTTTTATTATTAAAATCATTTAAATTATAAAAATAATCATCTGGACGCAAAAATAACAGTTGATTGACTTATACTTGTTTAAAAAAGCAAATAGCTTTGCAACATAAACTATAGTTTGATTTAATTAAAGTACGTGATTTCAAAACAACTAATTGAATATATTAAATCCGAAAGAGCAAAAGGAGTTCAAGATGACATTATCAAATCTAATCTTTTAGATAATGATTGGGCAGAAAGTGATATAGAAGAAGCATTTCAAAGAATAACCAGTATCGATCCAAATACTCCTTTTGATGTTGAAATAAAAGATAGGGAAAATGTATTCGTCATAGATAGTGAAGAATCTCATCCTGCTACGGTAGTTAAAGAAGATATAGAAATACCTCTTGGGGAAAAGCCAAAGGTAATGCCAAATGTAATCTCCATTCTTTTGATTGTTATATCTTTCTTGTTTATGTACAAAGCTGGAATGATGGTAACAATTATGTCTATCGTGGATAGAATATCCTACTCAACAGGTACTATTTACTATTTTCTAAAAGAATTTCCATTATACGGTTGGGTAATAATGGCTTTTGTCTTGTCTTCTTCAATATTTTTATATATGTCTTTTAAAATACGAACAGGAACTAAATCTGCATTTTGGTTATGTGTTTTATCTCTTTTAATATTTCCTATATCTTTATCTTACGTAAATTACAAATTAATGTATTCGGTTGCACAATATTTTTCAAGTGAGTCCATAATTCTAGGTACAAACGCACCAAGAATTCCAACCGAAACATCTACTTTAGTAATTGGAGTTTTAGGAGAACCAGCTTTTTTTATATCATTCATTACACTTGTTCTTCTTCTTATTTCTTTTAAGAAATTTCATTATTTAAACTCCTCCCTTTCATTTAAGGATATAAAGATTCTAATTGTTCTTATGCTTCTTTTTACTATTCCTACAGCTTTTATCGTATATTCAGGTTATTCAAAGATAAAAAATGATGACTTTGGCTATAAAAAAGCAAAATTTATGGCAGGCTACCATATTTACAGACCCGACCCCATTCCTTTAGGAATGGTTCACATGACAAACTTTATGGCAAACAAGGAATTAGCTGGAAGGAAATATGCAGTTCAGGTAACTTATGGTTTTGCATTTGAAAAAGCTATTGATATAAATAAATCAAGACCAATCGTACTTAAACAAGTTGGTATTAAAGGTAATTTCTCTCTTGATGAGTTTCTTCTATCTGAATCAGAAATTTATTCAAGTCAAGAAACCTTAAAATTAGAAAATGCTAAAAATGAAGTAGCTTATTTAATAAAAAAGGGAACAGGAAGTAAGGGAGTGTCTAAAACTTTAATATATGTCACATCAGAAGATGTTTTGATACATATATCAACGGTAGATTCCAGTGAGAATGATTTGATCGAGATAGCAATGTCTTTAAAATGAAGGTAAAAGAAAGGATTGTGTATTAAGAATTTAAAAAACTTTAAACTATATGGAAGTTAACTACCAAAAAGATACTATTGAAGAAAATGACATTAATACGGTTTGCCCATACTGTAAGTCAAGCGTATCTAAATTAGATATTTATTGCTCAGTGTGTGGAAAAAAGTTAGGTGAAGATGCAAAAACAACAACCATAGTTAAACAATTATGGATTTATTTTGTAAGTTTGTTTTTACCACCTCTTGGATTTATCCCTGCAATAAAGTATTTGAAAGAATCGGACAAGAAATTGAAGAATGTTGGATTGATAGCTTTAATCTTAACTTTGATTTCAACTATAGTAACAATTATTTTGATTATGAATATTGCAGATTCTTTTGGAACACAATTTAATACTCAGCTTGAGCTTTACAATGGTTTGGGTTTTTAATAATCGATAAATATTAAATGAAAGATAAAGAGTATTGAGTAAGTGATTTATTTCTTTTCTTTTTCTTTTGTTTTTTCTTCTTCGTTCTCTTCTTTGTTTTCTTCTTTATTTATGTATTTAGGAACAAAAACAGATTGATTCCATTTATTACTACTGGAAATCTTTTTTCCAAACGTATCTTTTTTTGGTTTCCATGATATGTGTCTTTGATTTTGAGTTTGCATATTTTTATCTCCTTAATTAACTATTTTACTATAAAGATAGAGAAAGAAAAACAAACAACCCACCAAGGAAGGTGGGTTGTGGCTTGTCTTGTTAACCTAAACTATAGCTGTGCATAGATATCTACGTTTAAACTACCTGAGTTATCACCATACCAACTAGGAATTAATGTTGGAACATCAGAATAACCATCAAATATAATGAAATTTACAGTATTTCCGGTACCAATATAATCATAATTGTATACGTGGGAAGTGTTATACGTACCCCAATTGATAAACTCTCCGTTTAGTTGTAAGTCAAATTCACCTAATCCTAAAGTATAGTCAGTGTTATTGTAACCATCTTCTGGAGTTGACCAGCTATTCAAAGTTGCATACTCTGCGTCAGCTTTTTGATTTGGATTATTTCTGTTGGACCATTCTCCAGATGCTCTAAGGATGTAATTAACTCCTGAAGATAAGGCATTTTAATCGAAGATGTTGCAGTAGACTTATTTGCAGGAACTTTTACAGTCTCTATATAATACTTTCCATCTAACTCACCGTCCTTCATATCCTTACTAAAGTCTTCAAGGATGCTTTTACTACATCCAAATTTGTAATGACCTCCAAATTCACCTAAATCTAGTAGTTTAAGTTTGTCTAAGATTTCCGTACAACTACATCCATAAGTATCATAGGGAGCATCGATATACTTGAAATCTTTGGTCTTTGGGTCGACAGTTTGCCAACTAGAACCATTCCAAATCCATCGATTAACACCTTGGGGAACCTCTGGGATATCAGCTGATGAATCAACGCATTTATCTATACCATCACAAACACCATCATTGTCCGAGTCAATATCGTAAGTAACCTTTACCTTGTAAAGTAAACCTAAAGGATTACCAGACGAAGGGGCGTACCAGTTTCTTACAACGAATTTTAGATCGACATCGCCGTCGTCTGCCTCACCTGTACCGTTCGTTACGAACTTAAAATAATAATCTGTGGGGTATACTGGTGAGATAGGTGCTGAACCATAAGTATCTCCATAATCTTTAACCAATTCGTTATTAACATAAAACGCAACTGCGTTGTCTGCGGTTAACCAATACTCATAGGATATATTGGTTGCTTCATCTGGAAGATCAACAGTTTTTTGGAATAACGATATCTGATTAGTTTGACTAGGTAATGCTGCATCTGATATCCAGATAGCGTCTGTTAAATCTGTCCACGCTACGTTCTTTGTTATGTCAACAGCTGGTTGATAATGTCCTATACTATATTTTGTTTCGTCTAATAGATCATTGCTTAAATCTGTTTTATACCCTGCTGTGAGTGTAGTAGTGTCACTAGAAACTGTTACGTTGTCGGTTACACAAACAGGTGCTGCTTTAGTAATAGTAGTAAATGCTAAGGAAAATCCAATTATAATAACCAAGTTTAATAATTTCTTCATTCTATTCACCTCCCTTTTGATTAAATAAATAAAAATACCAGCACTTAGTATGCTGGTTGAACTAACTTTAATCTTTTTTTAAGATTTTTATCACTAAAATAATAATAAACTATAGGAAATAGATTACAAGCTATGGAAATTAGAGTTTTATTTTCTTAAAAAAACAAAAACAAGAAAAATTACCAGATAAATTATTCCCCATCCTACTGTGTATCCAATTAGAGTAAAAGACTCTTTGTATTTTTTCTCCCAAAACAAATAACCTGCTCTTCCTAATACTAATAATCCTGATATAACCGCAGAAATAATAAAAAGAAGAAGAGCTATTATCGGACCATAAAATTGAGAGGTATCGTCGGGAATAAGAGAGTCCATAAAGTTAAAAAACAATGAAATAAGAATTAAATAAACAACTAAACCAGTTGCTTGAAGAAAAGCTATAAAAGGTATTGATCTATTTTTTAGCACAAACATATTCTATCACCATTTAATCTAGATTTAATGTAACGTACGGGTAATTTTCGTATTTTTAATATATTTAATCTAGATTTAATGTAACGTATGGGTTTTTTTCGGTTTTTAAAATATTTAAAATAACATAAATAGAAGTGGTGTGGGATATCAGGAAGAACTTATTAAGTAATAAAATATTTTATTTAAATAGAGATATTGTTTATTTATTTCGTATAATAGAAGTGTATGAAAATACTAAAACTAGTCCTTTTAACTACCCTACTCTTAGGCTTACTGTTTCTATTTATGATTCCTAGATTAAAACTGAAAGCTAGAGAACTTCTTTCTTATAGCAAATGTGATAAACCAATAATGTATAGGTTAGGGGCATTAGATTCGAGATTTGGTCTAAGTGATGAAGATATAATATCAAGTATGAAAGAAGCTGTTGATATTTGGAATAACGAATATGGTAAACCTCTATTTATTTACTCTCCAAATGCCCTACTCACCGTTAACCTTGTGTATGATGAACGTACTGATTTGAATACTGATATCGTTCAATTGCAGGAAGACTTAGATATAAATAACAAACCTCTTCAACAACAAATATATGAGTACGAACAAGATATAAAGGTTTTTGAGAAAAAGGTATATGACTTAAATGAAATGATAGATGAAGTAAATAGATCAGGTGGGGCTACTCCTGACGTTTATGATAGTTTAATATCTCAACAGAAGGAATTAAAAAATGAAGGTATGTCACTAAATACAAGAGCAGAAAATTTAGATGTGTCTACTAATGATTACAATTCTAAAGTACAAACTTTAAAGCAAAATGTGGATCAATTTAATGAGGCAATTATAGACAAACCCGAAGAAGGTTTATATGACGGTTACAGTAACACCATTACAATTTATTTTGCTGATAATCATCAAGAATTAGTTCAAACCTTAGCTCATGAGTTTGGCCACTCTTTGGAAATGCAACATACAGAGGATGTACAATCAATAATGTACGCTAAATCTACTTCCTTTATATTAGTCACTCCAGAAGATAGAGAACAATTACAGTATGTTTGTAGGGAACAACCTGTATTAACAAATATATTTATAAGTTTAAGGCAATGGTTTTACTTTAGTATTTTGCCTTATTTAAACAATTAAATATTTAAAATTACTAGAATTTTTAAACTTCTTTTTTTCATATATATTTTTTATGTTTTGCAACTTACTTGTGTGTAATATATATTTTAAGTATGAATTCTCAAACCATTGAGTCTTTGTATGTTGAAAATAAGGAGATTGCTAAAACAGAGGAAAAGGATTTATTTCCTTCAATGTATTTAGAAGCTAAGTCAATATTTGATTGTTATAACAAACTTAAATCTCAAGAAATATTTAATCAAAGTGGAGTATTCTTATCCGATTCTGACTATACTTTAAGACAATCTGTAAAAGATTTTTTATCAGGATATCCTGATAGGTTAGATCTTAGGGTTCAAGAAATAGTTCTTGAAATACATCAGAAAGATAATTGGGATGTAGCAATAATTACAGATCAACCAGATAAAGGTCACCAGATAGCCAGGGTAGCAGGAAAATTGAAGAATTACGATCCTTTACTTAAGTTTTGCATGAATAATAATATCGATGTTCTTGGAGGGTACAACGATCCTGTAAGGTTTGTATTAAAGGAAAAGGGACAGTATAAAAAGCATCAAAGAGCGATAGATGAAACAATGGAAATGTTAGAAAGAAAAAACTACAAAGAAAGAGAAAACATTGTTTGGGTAGGAGACACAATGGAGGATGTAGATTTTGGAATGAGATTAGAGAAAAAAATAAGAGAAGATGGATACAAAGGTCACTTCTACTTAGTTAAAATTACAGAAAGAAGTCTCTAAACTAAGTTAATAATTGCTCCAGATATGGAAAAGGGGCAAATCTTTTAAAAACATAGATTTACCCCTTTTTTTCTAATCCCATTTTAATTTGCAATTTCCTCCGCGAGTGCTATAACCCTGTCAGCGTAAGTATAACCTACTCCTTCAGGTCCATAGCGGAAGAGCCCATCTCTTAGACCGTAATTGTTAACCAGTCCGGCTAAGAAGCTTGATCCATACTCAATATTAAAAGCAGGATCAATTAACTCTTCTGTGCTCGGTCTGTTTGAAAAACACGGCCCATTCATGCACATAAAGGTTGAAGCAACGCCATCCCTAGGCATAATTTGCATCAACCCGACAGCCCCTGAGCTTGATATTGCTAGAGGTTCGCCACCACTCTCTAATATAATGAGTGAGGTTAGTAAACTAGTATCAAGTCCAGTTTCTCGGGCATTTTCTTCAATCAAATCACAGTGTTGTACGACTTTTTCCCATACGATTTGACTTATGCCAGGATTGCTACCTTTACAAATATCGTCTGTCTCAGAAATGACTTCATTTGAAACTTCTTTAAAAGAAGTTTTCTCTGAGACCCCTATGGTAAAGGGGGAATAGCTCCACCAACGTCCCCCAGTCCTTGAACCAGGAATACTGTTTCTCCAGTCTCTTTGCTTACCATATTAAAACCAATTAGAGAAACAATGTCTGGTGAATCGGAGGTGCACTTAGGCACAGCAATATCCTCAGATAATCCTACGACCTGAGTTGCCATACCGACTCCCGCCAAAAGATATATTTCTTTTCCTGATTCAAGAGTATAAAAACCAGGTGCTACTTGATAATATAACTGGCTTTCTGGAACATTGCAGTTCCATGTAAAGCTACTAAGTGATTTCTCACTTGTCTTTTGAATTAAGCCATTTTCTCCAAATCCTACTTTGGATATGAAAATTAGCCCACCAATTAAAAATACAATTAGCAATACAAACAAGGTTTTCATAATATTTCTTGTAGTATCCTTCATCTTACTCTCCTTTTATTTTTTTACTTTCGGGATTAGATTTCCAATATTTTACCAAATTATGAACCTATAGTCAATATAGGATTATGATGTTAATTTTGATTTGTTAAAGTGTTTAAAGACTTCTATCAATAAAAACATAAAGATAGAAAGCGCAAAAGCTAGTAACCAGTGGTTTAAGTGTAGTTTACTTAAACCAAAAAATTGTCTTGTAGTATTAGTGACAAATGGAAGTGCTTGAAGAAACAAACCTGCAAAAACTGCTAAAACCAAATACTGATTTTTAAATAAATTATCTTTCCAGAAGGGGTTTTTTGGTTCTCTAATAGAAAAAACATAAATAAGGGAATTTAATCCTATTGTTATAAATGTAACTGAACGTGCAAGCACAACATCACCTGTTTTATTGTATGTAATAATAAATGAAAACAAAGCTATTAAACCTGCTAATATACTTACAAATCCGATTAAAAAAAGCATTCTTTTATTAACTAAATGTTCTTTAGAAGGTCTAGGTCTATCGCTCATAATGTCTGCTCTTTTTGGATCTATTGTTAAGGATAAGTTTGGGAAACCATCTGAAACAAGATTTATCCAAAGAATTTGAACTGCAGTAACAGGCAAAGGTAATCCTAATATTATTCCTCCTAAAACTACTAAAATTTCCTCAAATGCATCACATAGAAGATAAAGTATTATCTTTCTAATGTTCTCAAACATTACTCTTCCCTCTTCTATAGCACTAACTATAGTTGAAAAGTTTGAGTCAAGAAGAACCAAATCTGCTGATTCTTTTGATACATCAGAGGCATTTCCTACAACAACACCAATGTCTGAGTTATGAAGTGCAGGAGCGTCGTTTACACCATCTCCTATCATTGCTACTACTTCTCCATTTTTCTTTAAGGCTTCTACAATTAACAGTTTTTGATCAGGGGTAGTTCTTGCAAACAATTTTATTCTTTTAACTCTTTGTTCTAAATCTCTTTTGGAAAGAGATGATAGTTCATCTCCTGTCATTATCTCGTCACTTGATACATCAATTCCAAGCTCTGAAAGAACATATTTAGATGTATTTGCGTAATCACCTGTAATAACAATTGTTTTAATCCCAGCTTTTTTTGTTATCTCAAGAGACTCCTTTATTCCCTCTCTTATCGGATCAGAAAAGATAAGAACTCCAACCCATTCTAAGTTACTTTTTGCATCTTCAGTGTATAAAACCTCTTTTTTAACCGATACTTCCTTTCTTGCATAACCTACAACTCTTTTTCCTTGTTTTGTTAAATTCTCTATAGATAGCAAAATATCTGATTTTTCTTTACTAGATAGTGTTGTCCATTTAAGAAGCATCTCAGGAGCTCCATTTACAAAAATCATGTTGTTTTTGGAATTCCACTTATTTAAACATATAAAAAATCTTTCTTTTGAAGAAAAAGGTATGCTGTCAATTCTTGTGTGATTTGGTAGCTGTCCATCAAGTATATTTTTTGCCCAATCGTACGACGTTATAACAATTGGGTCATCTAAATCATTTGCAAGTATTGATTGTTTAGCTAATTCTTTTCCATCTCCAACATTGTATATGACCTCCATCTTTCCTTGAGTTAAGGTTCCTGTTTTATCTATGCATATAACGGAAACGCCCCCTAAAGTTTCTGCAGCAGCCAGTCTTCTAACTAAACCTTTTCTCTTTAATATCTTTTGCATTCCAATTGCAAGAACTACTGTCAATGAAACTAAAAGACCCTCAGGAATACTTGAAACTGCTAAAGCTACAGATGTAGTAAAAAGATCAACAAGTGTAATTTGGTGAAAAAGTCCAGCAACAAAAACTATTACTATTAACATTAAAATAACAAGTATTAGCTGTTTACTAAATGTTTTTAATTGCTTTTGAAGAGGTGTTTCTTCTATCTCTTCTTGAACTTTTAATGCTATCTTACCCATCTGTGTATTTTCTCCAATTGATTCAACCTGCATTACAGATTGTCCTGAAGAAATATTTGTTCCCATGAATATTCCATCTCTATCCTTTTTCTCAACGGGCATACTTTCACCAGTTAACATGGCTTCGTTAACGTATAAACGGTTAGAAGACATAATTATCCCATCAGCTGGAACCTTATCTCCTTGATTTAATATGACTATATCTCCAGGAACTATGTATTTAGTTTCAATTGATTGTTTTTCCCCATCTCTTATTACGTTAACCGTCTCTGAGATAAATTTTTTTAAGGCACTGAGTGATTTTGATGTTTTATTCTCTTGAATAAATCCTAAAATTGTATTTATAAGAACTGCTAATAAAATTATTAAAGCATCTGCAATATGATTTATCGCAAATGTTACTAGAGATGCAACTAATAATACGTATACTAAAGGGCTTTTAAGTTGTGATAAGAATATCGATGCTTTGCTGGGAGGGGGTTTTTCTGGAAGAACGTTTAAGCCATGCTTTTCTTGTATGTTCTGCACCTCTTTTACAGATAAACCTTTTTCATCTGTTATAAAAGAATAAATACCCATTATTACTTATGTTACTTTAAAAAATAAATTATGTAAAAATATCTATATAATCTTACAATTTAAAGTATGTTACTTATTCTAAAACCTGTGGGTAAAAAGAAACAGACGGATATTTATTTTAGATAAAATACCTCTGCAACGACTTTATCCCCTATATAGAATTTTTTTTCAGGAGAGAGTTTCAAAGCTTTATTAATTACACTCTTACTGTCGGTATCCTTAAGAAAACTTTGAGGAGACACTATTCTTACGTAATAATCTGTATCATCCGGAGTTCTAGTGTAGTCTCTCATATAGTATCTTGTTATTTGGGTCTCCTCGTTACTTGAAAATTTAGCATTTGGTGTTTTATCTCCAATGTACTTGGCTATATCTTTCCATTGTTTATTATAAGGAAATCCAAACAAAGGAACGGAATAGTTCATATCTGGTTTATTTAAGTTCCAAAAAAGAAATTTTTCAGTCTCAAAGGGATACTCATATTTATGATCGATATAAACAAAATATGAAAGATAAAAGTTAAATAAGAGAAAAGATACGATAGAAAACATTGCTAAGGGTCTTAATATTTTAAATTTTTCATAAACGTTGTTAAAACCAATTCCACAAAGAATAGTTAATGGAATCATATACGTGTAAATATGTGTACCTGGAAGTCCCACAATCATTTCCATTACGATGAATGGAAGTAAAAACCAAGCAAGGACAGGAGTTATTTTCTTAAACTTAAATATAATACTTAAGAAAAAGAGAATTATATAAATTTTAAAGATAAGTTTAGGGTTATAAACTGTGAAAAGTGATACAGAGCTTAATTTTCTCTGTACCCCT
>CAZADQ010000005.1:15390-15619 GCA_964483965.1 uncultured Candidatus Saccharibacteria bacterium | reverse complement strand
ACGCCAAACTTTTACTATCAAAACATAGAAACGGTCCCACAGGGGAATTAGATTTGTTCTTTAGAGCTGAATTTACTAAGTTTTATGAAGTAGCACAGAAGAGAGAATAAGTTTATTTATAGGTTAATAATAATTTAATTTTTCCTAATTTACTTATGTTAAAATGATGACTGATAGCCGTGGTGGCGGAATGGTATACGCGGTGGTCTCAAAAACCACTGGGATTTAA
>CAZADQ010000005.1:9092-15380 GCA_964483965.1 uncultured Candidatus Saccharibacteria bacterium | reverse complement strand
CACAAAATTTTATGAAGTGGATACTACAAGAGGTTTTAATCCCTGATTTTCTAAAGTATATAATATGCTAAGATATCTTCTATCTACGGGTAAAAGATATAAAGAAGCCGTGGTGGCGGAATGGTATACGCGGTGGTCTCAAAAACCACTGGGATTTAATCCTGTGTGGGTTCGACTCCCACCCACGGCACCAAAAAAGGGCAGAAATTTTTTTATTTCCACCCTTTAAGAAACTATCTCTCTTTACCTATTATTCTGCAAGCTAATTCTTTTACAATCTAAACTCACTTTTTTGTTTTTCAAACTCTGTTCTGCTAAGAATGTGAGTTGCAGAAATATTCTCTAAAGTTTTTCCTGTTAGAAGTATGCTGTTTGTTTTTGCAGCCCCTCCAAAGAAACTTACCCCATCTAAGATGTGTTTTGTTGCCGTGGAAAGTGAAGTTACCGCAGTCACGCAAAGTAGAAGTTCATCTCCTGGTGCTAGATCCTCTTGGTTGTAGACTTTTTCTAAGTCAATTCCCATACTTATCAAACGCTCCTTGTCCTTGTCGTCTCTGGGCTTAAATATTGCCTGCATCCCACCACCTAAAAGCTTAACTCCTGTAGCGGAGATTACACCTTCTGGGGATGCTCCAATTCCCATTAATGCGTGTGTGCTTGATCCTGAAATACAGGTAAGTATTGCAGGTATAAGGTCTCCATCAGGAATTACTTGAGCTCTAGCGCCTGTTGATATTATTCTTTTTATCAAATCAGCGTTTCTTTCTCTATCAAGTACTGTGATTGTTAAATCTTCCTTTTCTCTGTTTAGAGAAGTGGCAATTATTGCTATGTTTACTTCCACATCATACTTAATACTTACTTTACCTGCTACTTTAGGACCAACAACAAGCTTATCCATATAGCCGTCGCTTGCAGATATTAAACCATTTCTTGTAGATGCTGCTAAAACACATATTGCATTTGGACCTAGCTTGGCGGTTGCATTTGTATTTTCAAGTGGATCCACGGCTAGATCAATGACAAATTCCCCCGAACCAATTTCTTCTCCGATGTATAGCATAGGGGCTTTATCCCTTTCACCTTCCCCGATTTTTACAACCGTTAGAACTCCTTTTATAGATTCAAGTGCTTTCCTCATTGCAGTTACAGCTGCTTGGTCCGCAAGTTTTTTGTTATTGTGACCAGCCGCTCTTGCTGCTGCAATGGCTGCTTTTTGAGTAACAGCAAGTAATTTTCCTTCAAGATCTTCAAATTCCCTGGTGCCAACATCTTTATTTAGTTTCACCATTTTTCTCACTCCTTTTTATCTTGTTTTGCTCAGTTTGGGGGCATTATATCAAAATTAGTAAATATTTTCTTCTCAGGTATAAGTGCTAAAATAACTTACATTATGGTAGTTACAGATTTAAAGAACGGAATAATTTTTAAAGATGGGGGACAACCCTTTGTTGTTGTTAGGTACTCACATGTAAAGATGAGTAGGGGAAGTGCTCAGGTTAAAGTTAAAGCAAAAAACATTATTACCGGACAAGTATTAGATAAGTCTTGGCAATCTACGGCTACTGTGGAAGATGCATACGTAGAGACGAAAAATGCTCAATATCTATACAAGGATAACGGATATGTTTTTATGGACCCTGATACTTTTGATCAGTTTACGATATCTGAAGATGTTTTGGGAGAATCTGCTAAATTCTTGAAAGAAGGAGGTAAGGTGTTAGTAAAATATTTTGAAGATATTCCAATAATTGTAGATTTGCCAATAACTATGATTTTTGAAATAAAATATACCGAACCAGGTTTTAAGGGTAATACTGTTACCAATGTATACAAAGATGCACAAATTGATAATGGGACCAAAGTTAAGGTTCCTACCTTCATCAAGATAGGGGATAAGATAAAGGTCGATACCAGAACTGGAGAGTATGTTTCTAAAGCATAAGGATAGCTAATATATATATGATTCCTATACTAATGAACATCGGATCTAAATCTATCAACACTGTAATGGCAATATCCTTAATGGGTATTGTGTGCTGGTGTTTTGTTCTTTGGTACGAGGCTAAAAAAGATGGGTTTAATTCAAACAGGTTTTTTGATCTAATTTTTCTCTCTATCTTATCCTCGTCTCTAATTTATTACTTATCTTCAGAATTATTAGAATGGTTGAGGATATATAGACCATCTAATCTAATTTTATCCGTAGACAGCGATATTCTCATAGGATTACTAATATTAACAGCGTCTCTTCTTCCTATTTACTTTTTTTCTAAAAAATTCAAATGGTCCATTTATAGGATTTTGGATATATATTCTGTCGCATTTTGCTTGTTATTAATGTTTTTTAGCATTGCCAATTTTTTAGTTTATAAAAGTAGAGAATATGTAATACTTTTTCTTCTTCTTCTAATTCTCTATTTGTTTGTAATGAGATTTAGAGGTTATAAATTTATATCTGGAGTAATTTTTTCAATATTTCTTTTTTTCTTATCTTTGGTTATTGGTGTTTTATTCAGAAAGAGCCGGTATTTACTCTTTGGACCTACCCTAGTTATAATAAGCATGTTAAACTTGTATTCTAGGAGTAAAAAAAATATGTCAAAAATATTATTACCGAAACAGTTTATGTCTAATTTAAAAGACAAATTAATGTCTAAGGAAAAGAAATTAAACGAAGAGCAGAAAGCTTTGATAAGAGATGACCCTTACCTTCAACAAGGTAGGTCTACTGACAACGCTGAGACAATGGATGACGTGTTAGAAGACACTGGGAAGATAGTTACTGATGCAAGGATGGGAATAGTCAGGAATATGAAAACACAGGTCAGAAAAGCATTAGCTGCTATTAAACTTGGTAGATATGGTAAGTGTGAGTTATGTGGAAGATCCATAGATATTGCAAGACTTAGAGCATACCCAGAAGCAACGACTTGCATAGATTGTGCTACAGATCAGTCCCAAAGAGATGATATTAGACAGGATAGGATACTTGAGGAAAATGCTTAGTGTTTATAGAAAAATATAATTGTGATTTTTTACTCTCTAAACTTATTACACTAAATCAGTTTATTATCTTATCGGTCGTATTATTATTTATTTTTTTAGCCTTTTTCTTAAAACACTACTATTCTAGTATTCTGGTAAGGATAGGTCTTTTTACGGTAGCAGTTGGAGGTCTGACGAATTTATCACAGTGGGTAAGTAAAGGATGTGTACATGATTATATTAATTTTTTCGGAATCTTCTATTTTAATTTCTACGATCTTTTAGTTACAATAGGAACATTATTAATTGCAATATCAATATGGAAAAAGAAATAAAGAAAATATATGAAGATGAGAACATAATCATAATAGATAAGCCATCTGGACTTGTTGTTAATAGGTCAAATACGTATTCAGACAGGACATTACAAGACATTATAGAAGAGAAATACATCGATATCACTAAATTTAATGAGGAAGAGTTTACTAGTAGATCAGGAATTGTACATAGACTTGATAAAGATACCTCAGGTATATTAGTAATTTCAAAGAATATCGAATCTTTTAAATTTCTTCAAAAGCAATTTAAAGAGAGAAATATATATAAAGAGTATGTAGCCATTGTTCATGGTAGGATAGACGATGAAATAATTGAAATTGACGCTCCTTTGTCAAGAAATCCTAAAAGACCGTTAAAAATAGCAGTTGTTTCTTCAGGAAGAAATGCTTTTACCAAAATCGAGAGAGTGAAAGTAACACAGATAGACAATGAATTTTATACAACTGTTAAAGCATTTCCAAAAACCGGTAGAACTCATCAGATAAGAGTTCACCTTTCTGCTATTGGCCATCCAATCGTAGGCGATGTTATTTATTGCACAAAAAAATTACTCGAAAAGGATGAAAAGTCTTTTGGTAGGCTTATGTTACACGCAAGATACTTAGGTTTTTTAGATCCTAAAACTCAGAAATTTAAGACATTTGAATCCCCCTTGCCAACATCGTTCAAAATATAATATGATATATTAGATATTGTCATGAAAAGAAGCCCTGCCCAAAGGAAAAAAAAATCTATTGTTAATCGTTCTGCGCGTAGGAAGTTGTATAGGGTAGCTTTAGCCTCAGGTGTTTTTCTTTTATCTCTTCTTTTTCTTTTTTCTTACGGTTTCTATAAGTATCTTAATCAAAACTTTGCATCTGCACTTTCTATGTCCAGTTACTCACTTACCGATGATGATATTCCTACCATTTCTTACATTGTTGTAGAAGATTTTAGCAGCGATCCAATCATTGTTAAAAAGGTAAATTTCATAATATTCGACAAAGAGGGTAAAAGAGTATCTATTCATAATATTTTTTTGGACAGAGAATATTCTATTCCTGGTAAATTTGGTTCAGAGGAGTTTTCAAAAATATTTGCTTTAGGCGGACTGAACTCATCGGATAAGCTCCTATCTGGATCCACTATTATTAATAGATCTATATTTAAATTGTTTGGGTTTAAGGTAGATAAATTTCTTCTGGTAGAAGAATCTCACGAAGAATTTTTTGACAGAATTTGGCACGAAGGTGGTTTGTTTAATTTAGTGAGTTTAAAGGATATTTCAAATTTAAGTAGTTCTTTAGTAACAGATATAGAACTTAGAGAGTTTTATAACCTAATGTCTTTTGTATACTCGCTACCTCAGGATAGGGTAGTTGATGAGGTAAATACACCAGATTGTTTCTGTGACACCCGTCTTTTTGATGATTCGATTAGAGAAGTTACTTATGATTCCAGCATTTCTAAGGAAAAAAAGAACGTAGCAGTCTTAAATGGAACTAATTACTCTGGATTAGCAGGTTTTGGATCTAGAGTTGTGTTGAACATTGGTGGTAGGGTAGTTGCAACTGAAAATACGGAGAGATACTACGATCAAAGTGTAATCATTGCTGATGATGTGAATTCAAAAACAGCACTCTTCTTGTCAAGGGTATTTAACATACCCACTATTCTTCCAAAGGAGGAGTCTTCTAGTTTTATTGAAAATGAGGTAGATAGATCTGATGTTTCCATTATTTTTGGGTTTGACACTTCTGGGGATTTGTACTAGAATAACAGTAGTACTCTCTCCTTTCTATCCCCCGTCCCAAATTAGGGCGGGGGTAATTTTATTCCTACAGAATAGAATTAGCTTTAGGTACGATCTTTTTAATTAGTACCTTGTTTTGGTTAAAGTGAGAGAAATTTATAAGGAGAGGATTCTATTATGGTTTTTAGTCAAATATTAATACTTTTTACTTCTATAGCCTTAATTGTGTTAGGCGTTTATTTACGTTTAAAAAAATCCAAAAAAATAAGCACACATATAACCGATAGTAGAGTAACTATGGAGGTTCAATTGAGCAAAAATGAGGAGGTAAACCGAGATATACAGATGTCTTCTTTAAGTGCTGAAAATATGTTCTCGGCAATTCATGGATTATTGAAAGATGAAACTGATATTCAAGAGCATGTTTCTTTTGAGATGGTCTCCTCAGGAGATAGAGGTATTAGATTTTATGTTACAGCTCCCTCAAATGTTATTAAATTTGTTGAAAGTCAGATATATGCTCAATATCCTTCAGCTCACATAAATGTTGTTTCAGATTACACATCAGCAATAAACACATCTCATACTAATTACAAAGCGACTCACTTGGTTTTTACGAGACCTAATTATTATCCTATTAAAGTTTTTAGAGACTTTGAAACTGACCCAATTTCTTCTTTAAGTTCAGCAGTGTCAAATCTTTCAAGAGGAGAAGAGGTGTGGGTGCAGGTTTTGGTAAGACCTATTCCTGATAAATGGCAACAAGAAGGATTTAATTATGTAAATAGCGTAAGGGAGGGTAGAGATCCTGGTAAGACAAGAAGTGCTTATAATATATTCTTTGATGTTTTTAAAAAAGAAATAACTGAAATAATTACCGGAGTACTAACGGGATTCTTTTCTAAAAATGAAGGTTCGGAGATAAAGGGAAAATATATCTCTACTCCTCCAACTAAAATAAGTGTTGCTAAAGAAACAGAGCTAAAGGCTATTGAAAACAAGTTATCTAGAATGGGTTTTGAAGCAGTTGTTAGGATTATATCAGCGTCATCTTCGGATGACAGAGTAGACTTAAATCTTAGAGGCATAGTAGCCTCTTTTGAGCAGTTTTCTGGTACAAGTATTAATAATCTCATTTCAAACATTGAAGATAACAAGATGAAGACTCTTGATGAATATATAAAAAGAGAGTTTAACTCTGATAGATCTATTATTTTAAATACTGAAGA
>CAZADQ010000005.1:1718-9082 GCA_964483965.1 uncultured Candidatus Saccharibacteria bacterium | reverse complement strand
TATGAGATATTTTGGGTCTGACCCAAAAATGACTTTAAATACTGAAGAACTTGCTACTCTATATCATTTCCCACTATCTCATATTGATACTCCAAACATATCTTGGGTTTACTCTAGAAAATCAGAACCACCTAATAATTTGCCTACAACCAATTGCAATTACATAGGAGAAACTTTATATAGAAACACCGCAGTAAAGTTTGGCATTAGAAACGATAATGACGATAGGCTTAGACACCTGTATGTAATAGGGAAATCAGGAACTGGAAAATCATCTCTTTTTGTAACTATGATATCTCAAGATATTGCAAACGGAGAAGGGGTGGCTCTTTTAGATCCCCACGGAGAGACTATCGAAAGAGTTTTGGAAAGAATTCCAGATAATAGGATTGAGGATGTAATATATTTTGATCCCTCTGATACGGAAATGCCTATTGGTCTTAATCTTTTGGAGTTAAATGACCCGTCCGAGAAGAATAAGATGGCCTCAGGTCTGGTTGAAGCTATAAAGCAACACTTTGATTTTTCCTGGGGACCAAGATTAGAGTACTTGTTAAATTATTGTATTTTAACTCTTTTGGAAGTGCCTGGAACAACTATGTTAGGAATTACACGTTTGCTCGAAGATCAGAATTATTTAAATTACATACTTCACTTTGTTAGAGATCCTATGGTAAAGAAGTTTTGGGAAGATGAGTTCAAACAAATGAAAGGTAATCAAAAACTTGTTACTGAGGCAATATCTCCTATACAGAATAAGGTAAATAGATTTTTAGCATCTACAACTATTAGAAATGTATTAGGACAAAGAAAATCTACCATAGACTTTTGGGATGCTATGAACTCAAAAAAGATAATCTTAATGAACCTTGCAAAGGGGAAAATAGGGACAGATAACTCTAACCTTCTTGGAGCTCTCTTAGTGTCTAGGATTCAGTTCTACGCTCTTCAAAGGGCTAAAATACGTAATGAGCAGAGAACCCCCTTTTATTTGTATGTTGATGAATTTCAAAACTTTGCAACAGGTAGTTTTGAGGAGATATTATCTGAGTCTAGAAAGTATAAACTCGGACTTCACTTAACACACCAATTTACAGGACAGCTGCCTGAGGATTTATTAAAAGCTGTGTTTGGTAATGTGGGAACCATAATGACATTTTCATTAGGAGCACCTGACGCAAAAGAATTAGCAAAAGAATTTGCTCCTTACTTTAATGAAGAAGATATAATATCGCTTGAAAGGTTTCAGGTTTATACAAAACTTATGATCGACGGAATGACATCACACCCCTTTTCAGCAAAGATTTTACTTCCTTGGGAAGAAGGATTTGTTGTTCCTAAAACATCAAACTATGAGAAGGTTATTCAAAGAAGCAGGGAAAAGTATGGCGTACCAAAAGAAAAAGTTGAGGAAAAGGTAAATAAATGGTTAACAACAAGGTTTGATAAGGGACTGGCAGTTGCTCAGGAGTATAAAAATGCAAATCCAAACCAGTTAGATGATAAAGATAAAGAAAGTTATTCTAAAACATCCTTTGGTGTTTAGAGAAATTGTATTAGAATTTAATTCCGATAAGAATAAAAATAAAGAAAGGAATAGAAAAAAAATGCAAGAAAATAAGAAAGATAAAATAGAAACAGCTGATGTGTCAAAGTTTCAGCCCCCTTATAAAGAAAAGTATGAAAACTTGAAAAAGCTTTTATATTCTATTTTTAATCAATTAGAGAAAATTCAAAACGTCATAGATAGCATGGAGCAAGAAGAAAGAAAATCTTATTATCAAGGAATACCTGGTGTTGAGGGTACATTTGATGGTCAATACCTTATTGCAGGAGATGGGAGGAAAACTGAAGTACCGGAGAACTACGCTGCTAAATCCAGGCTTGTATATGGTGACATATTAAAAGTTTTTACGGATTCTGGAAAACAGGTTTTTAAACAAATAGATAGAGTAGAGAGAAAGAAGATTGAGGGAGTTTTGGCCAAGAAAGAGGGAAGATGGTATCTACTATCAGATAGTGGTTCTTACAGGGTTTCCGATGCCTCAGCTGATTTTAATGGAGCTCAATTAAATGATAAAGCTACAGCTTACGTTCCTTTGAACAATTTAAACTCTCCTTGGGCGGCTTTAGATGAAGTACTGGGGAGAGAAAGCGGAAAAGGAGGAAAAACACCAGGCACAAAGAAATTTGATAGCAGTCACAGAGATGTCGTTGTTAATACTTTTATTAAGAATAAAGAGAAGAGTAGCAAAATAAACGAAGTTAGAAAAAATAGTTTTCAGAAGAGTGGAGAAGAGAAGAAATCTTTAAAAACTAAATCCAAACCAACAACACGAGTTATAGAATTAAAAAATGAAGAAAAAAGAGTAAAACCAGTAGAGGATAATAAAAAAGAATTTGTTAATAATATAATAGAAGATGATGATTTGAGGTAAAAGTTTATTCACTTTCTTCAATTTCCATTTCAAGCTCGGGTTCTTCCAGGGTTCCCTTTTTTAGATAGGGTCTAATTTCTAATTTGTCTGGTTTAAATACAGGAATTGATGATTTGATTAGTACCCACACATCGTTACCTTTTGATTTAATAAATGTTACGGAAATACTTTTTTCTTTTTCTATTGCGCATTTTATCTTTTGAACTATGTACGTATCTTCTATTGCTCCGACCAGAACCTTTTTATTTTTCTTTACCTTAAATACTTCCACTGTCTTGCTCTTTACTTTAATAGGAAGATCTTCACCTGAGGAAAGGTCACCATCTTTTATGCTCTTTTTTAAAGATAACTTAGTTTCACATGTAGTGCCAGGTTCTTTTAGGAGCGATTTAGTTTTTAGCAGGTTCCCATTGCCATTAAAATCAACTTTTTCATTTTTAGCTAATTCTAGGTTTTTTAAAGCAAGGGAGTTTATTGGGTCTGTTTTAAGTACCTCTTTAAATATTTTTTTAGCTTTATTAAAATCTTTTATCTGTAGATAGCATCTTCCAAGTCTTATCTTTGTATCAATGTTATTAGGATAAACCTTTAGAATATCTGAGTTTAAAACTACGGCTTGTTTCCAATTTTGTTTTAATGACGCCTCTATTGCTTTCTTTGTTAGTACAGCTAGGCTTAAACTCATAAGTGATAGCATATAAAAATCTAGAACTTTGTCAATAAGAGATTCTATATTGATGTTAGTTCTAATTACTATTTAAAAGTGTTAATATATTCATCATGTCAGGACATTCCAAATGGGCTAACATAAAAAGAAAAAAGGAAGTTACGGACTCAAAAAAGGGTAAAGTCTTTTCAAAAATGAGCAAACTTTTAACCGTAGCTGCAAAGTCAGGCGCAGACCCTGATTCAAACCCAAAGCTTAGGCTTGTAGTAGAGAGAGCTAAAGAAGCAAGAATGCCAAAAGAAAATATAGATCGGGCAATAGCTAAGGGGTCGGGACAAAGTGGAGATAGTGATTTTTTTGAAACAATTTACGAGGGATTTGGACCTAATGGAGAGGCTTTTTATATTAGGGCTTTAACTGATAACTTAAATAGAACAGTTGCAGAGATAAGAACAATCTTCAGTAAACACGGAGGCTCATTAGGTGGTTTAGGTAGCACCTCATATATTTTTTCACCGGATCCAGATGCTCCTAGTTACACAACACGTGTCGATGATATGTCCCTGGCTAAGAAGTTAGAAGGTCTCTTAGAGGAACTTGATGACCACGATGACGTGCAAGATGTTTACGTAAATTTTGAGCTTCCAGAAGAATGATTATACTTGGAATAGACCCAGGTACTGCAAGAATGGGTTACGGGGTGATAGAGGTTTTAGACAATAATAAGAAATTAAAATTAATTCAAACAGATGTATTAGTTACTCATCCAGACTTAGAGCCTGAAAATAGATTAAAATTTCTTTACGAAAATTTAACTTCAATAATAAAAGAATATAAACCTGAGGTAATGGTAATAGAGAGACTTTTTTTTAATACAAACGCTAAAACTGCTATTGCAGTGGGACAAGCTAGAGGAATATGTATGCTTGCTGCTGCAAATAAGAAGATTAAGGTCCATGATTACACAGCTCTCGAGGCAAAACTTGTTCTTACTGGGTACGGTAGATCTGATAAAAAAGTTATGCAGGATGCTGTAAGAAAGATTTTTAAACTAAAAGCTGATATTAAATCTGATGATGCTAATGATGCAGTGGCAATGGCACTTTGTTACGCAAAGAAAAATATTTTGAACGATAAATAAATGGTTAAAATATTAAAGACAGGTTTAGAAAAAAAACATAAGTACCTTATCCAATCTCTACTAATTGCAATATTTACATACCTTGTAACACAGGATGTAATAAATCTTGGATTATTTGGAGTCATAATTTCAGCATTTCTTTTAGTTATATCAGGAGCTTTGGTTTCTCATTATCCAGGTATAAACAAAAGAAACTTTTTTATGAGCATTATTATGCCCCTAGGAGTTCTAGGTGGTGCCCTTTTATCTTTAAAGTTCTACCCTAATCTTGGAACAGCCTTTAAAGTTTTTGTTATAGTTTTTTTTGCAGGTATATATTACCTAGTTTCTTTAGCGGATAATGTCTTTTTGGTTGTACACGATAGGGAAGAGATAATACCCCTTTACAGGGTAGCTGTCACATGGAGTCAAATTCTTCAAGTAATTGTTGCAATACCTCTCTTTGCTGGGATATATAAATTAAATACAAATGCTTTTGTCCAATCTTTCTGTGTTTCAATCATTTCTTTTTTATTTACTTATTACCAGCTTAAGATATATCAATTTGAACCTGATGCAAAAAATACAGGAGTAGGGGAGATTTTATACCTATGTATCTTTTCTTTCTTTATAATCTTCTCAACTTCTGTTTCTGTGTCATTCTATCCTTCAGAGGCATTTCTAAGATCCTTATTTGTCTCATCTGTGCTTCTATTTCTACTAACTTACATATCAGCATATTTAAAAAACGAGATTACCCGCAAGATGATACTTGGTTACTTGTTCATAAGCTCAATATTTTTCTTTTTTCTAATATTCTTTACCCCTTAAACAATAATAAAAATAAAATAAATCGCTATTAATTCTAAAAAGCAAACTAAAAGTAAGCTTACTTATAAGGGGTTCTGTAAGATAGAGAAGTGAAGTAGAGGATATATTGTTGATATAGAGGCATATAGCCTGATCCATTATCATACTATAAGTTATAGTGCTAACATTACTATATCCTATAGGATAGAGAAAGGAGCAATGGTGATTGATATTAAGTACGTTTGTCATATATTTGTGTTAATTTCGGTTCTTTTCTTTGCTCTTTTACCTGTACGTTTGTCATAGATAGCTTTAGTATGATTGTCATATAGTTGTGGGGGAGGGGATGTGGATAACTTCTTGTGCGGGAAAGGTATATTAATTGAAAATTAATTAAAGACAACAGTAGATCTAAGAGAAATAAAGGTTAATTAAATTAATTAAATAAATAATTATTTACGTAATGGTAATTGATTAATTAGTCTGCGTTTATTTTCTTCTCCACCCAAGACAAGTGTCATTAACTGGATTTTAGGTTCTTTATTATTATTTCAGCTTATTATATATCAGACGTCGTTAAACATACATTATACGACGTTTCTTGTTACACCTGAAACCGACTACTCTTCCTATTTTTCTTGTAAATATTTAGAATTAGTTCCCTGTTAATTTAATTATTTATTTATTATTTTAATTAATACAGATATATAAAATTATTTTATTTCTCCATTATTAATATCTCCATACCCAGCTCTAAACTCTTCTTTGCATCGAGTCTCTGCCTAAAACCCAACCAGACACTTCCCGACCCTTCTTACCTTATCTTTTTGCTTTTAGAAATGTTATCACATACTGTTTACATTGTTAGTACAATAAAAAACGTATATAACGTTCTACAATCAATTCTTAGACATTTTCATATCAAAGATGAGGTTTATATCGTTTAAATTATATAGTTTGGTAATAGATGTGCTTAAAACCTAAATTTTCATACAGAAAATATATGAGGTATAATTAATTAAATGTTAAAAGTGTCGTTAAACACAAACTTTGATGATGTCATATTAAAGTATCTTGAATTCTGCGAAATTGAGAAAAACTTATCTCAGAATACTATCAAAATGTATCATTTTTACCTAAGTGATTTTAATGGTTGGTCTAAGGATTACCTTAAAAAAGATATTTTTACGTTAAAAGACATAGACGAAGATCTTGTCAAGAAATACAGAGTCAATCTAAACCGTAGAATAAGCACTAAATCTAACTTGGAGTTTAAGAGATCTACACAAAAGACATTCCTTGTCGCTCTAAGAGCGTTATTGAAATACCTAGTCGTAGAAGAAGGACTAGAAATTATGTCCCCCGAACAAATAATATTAGGAAAATCTGAAGATAGGGTTCCAAAAGTATTAAATCCACTTCAGATGAAAAAACTATTTGAGGTGCAAAATTTGGATAGAAAATCAGGAGTTAGAGACAGAGCTATCATCGAAACACTTTTTAGCACGGGACTTAGAGTCTCCGAACTTATTAACCTAAACAGAGATGCGGTAAATCTTGATACGGGGGAGTTTACGGTCATAGGTAAAGGAAGAAAAGCCCGTACAGTTTATCTTTCTCCAAAGGCTATTAAGTGGTTACAAAGATGCTTATCTACCCGTGCAGATCCTTTTATACCGCTATTTATTAGGTATTCGGGTAAAAAAATGCGGGAAAATGATTTTGATGGTGAGTCTTTAAGATTAACTCCAAGAAGTGTCCAGAGATTAATAAAAAAATATGTTAAAAGATCAGGAATTTCTGTTGATGCGACACCACACACACTTCGACATACATATGCAACTGGTTTATTATCCGAAGGAGCTGACTTAAGAAGTGTTCAAGAGCTTTTGGGTCATTCAAATGTTTCTACCACACAGATTTACACTCATGTAACAAACCCACAGTTAAGAGATATTCATAAGAAGTATCATAAGGACATAGTTACTCAAGAATCTGAATCAGAGTCTGTGTCTTCACTGGAATAAAAAGTCTCTCATTGAGTACATTTTACTCCCCCCCCACCCTGTTAGTTAATTTGTCATCTATATATTATTGTTGTAGAATCAGAAAAATTAAATAAAAAATAGAAACGAGAGGAGAAAAATGAATATGGGAAGGGTAGTTCTTAATAGTGGTAGAAAATTAATTTTCTACCGAGTAGAAGTCATAAGTGTAGACCAAGGCTCTTGGATACAGGTCTTTTACGACTCTAACCCACCTTTTTTTAAAGATGGCAGAATTATCAACTCGTATGAAAGCGATTTAGGCGATGTTGAGAAGGAAGCTC
>CAZADQ010000005.1:0-1699 GCA_964483965.1 uncultured Candidatus Saccharibacteria bacterium | reverse complement strand
TACGCTTCCGATCAAATGAAAGAGGAATCCTTCAGAGAACTTTCTTTGAACGTGTCTTTAGCTACGGAAGATAGGCTTGTTTTTACGACACGTACTGACCCAGCGCTTCTGAATATTGTAATTCCTTTGAAGTTTGGTGAAGTGATAATGACGTGCTGTAACTACATAGTCCTAGTTTACTACGATATTTTGGGTTACAAAGGTTTAGATTTATCTAAGGTGGATCCCGAGTCAGATCTTTGGAGGCATCTAGATTGGGAAATTAAAAAATACCTGTTTCATATGAAGTATGATCCAGATATTTATAACCTTAGGTCCATAGCAAAAGATCATTTTCATTTGAACAAAGATCCCATGATTTTACGGTACTAAGTATCTAAAAATAAATTGTAATAATAAGAATAAAAAGGGAATCGTTTAAAAAGAAGGTTCCCTTTTCTTTTTCCTTATTTAACCTCTCTTATTATGGTTTTAAGAGGTTCAAAACTCTTACGATGTATTTCACAAGGCCCGTGTTTGTGCAAAGCTTCTATATGGTGTTTGGTTCCATAGCCTTTATGCTGGTCAAAACCGTAAATTGGGTACTTTTTATGCATCTCGATCATTATGTTGTCTCTATACACTTTAGCTATTATACTTGCTGATGCGATAGAAATGCTTTTATTATCTCCACTTACGATATTTAGTTGATGTTCTTTTGTTATACTACGGATCTCAAACGTATCTGTGAGTATATATTGTGGTTTTATCTTCAAATTTTTTACAGAATTAGAAAAAGCTAATTGTGTTAATTCCGAAATACCCATCTTATCTACTTCTTTGGGTTCAAATACTTCAATAGAATAGCTTATTGCTTCCTTTTTAATAAAATTAGCTAAAATGTTGCGTATATTTGAGGATACTTTTTTTGAGTCTCTTATTCTAGTATAAAGAAAGTCGTTATTTCTATCTGTATCTATCTTTTGATCATTACCATTGTTTTCAAGTAAATTAAACATTTCTTTGTTAAATATCTTTTCCAGATCTAGCATAACAGCAGAAACAACAAATGGGCCTGCTAAGGGTCCTCTACCCACTTCATCAATTCCGGCAATGTATTTTATGCCGTTGTTATATAGTTTTTTCTCAAATTGAGTAATTTCTTGGAAAGTCATGAGTGTTAAATATTATGAAGACACTCTCCTACTTATATTACACTTACCTTATTTTTTATTCCTCTGTTTCTATCTCCTCTTCCATTATAGCTACAGAGGCTACCTTATCGTTAGAATCTAGTTTAATAAGTCTTACACCTTGTGTAGCTCTTCCTAGAGACGGTACTTGTTTTACTCCCAACCTAATTATCTTTCCTGATGTTGTTGCTATAAGAACATCACAGTCTTTGCCTTTTTCTAAAGCTTTTGCTGACACTAGAGATCCTGTTTTTTCTTTGACTTTATAGGTTAATATTCCTGATCCCGCTCTTTTTTGAGTTTTATACTCTTTTGTTTGAGTCTTTTTACCGTAACCTAAATCAGAAAGCACTAGAAGTTCAACTTCTGTACCCTTTTTAGGTATAATAACTGTTCCTACAACATAATCAGATTTCTTTGATATTTTTATACCCGTAACTCCCTTAGCAGATCTTCCCATTGGTCTTACATCTTTTTCACTGAATCGTATAGATTGGCCCATTGCAGTAGTTAAAAGTATGTCGTCT
>CAZADQ010000004.1:0-17358 GCA_964483965.1 uncultured Candidatus Saccharibacteria bacterium | reverse complement strand
TGGGCTTTAATTTGTTGTTCAGTCAACAAATAGTAAGACACTTAATTTGACTTGCATTTCCTAAATAGGTATTATTAATTTAATGCTCAAACGAGCAAACCTGATGTGCTCGGGTAAACCGAAGGTCGTGTAAATCTTCCATCATTCGATCTTCGATGGGAACTTAATATTTAAGTCAAAAGATTTAAACTTAAAGTACCCACCTTAATACAAACGGAGATCCGATCTTGGTGGATCGACACATCGGGGCAAACTTATACCTCGCAATTGCGAGGTTTCTGTTTTTCTTATGGTATCTCCTGCTATAATCACTACGTGAAAATATTTGATGGAAAACTTCAAGCATTAAAAATTGAACAAGAAATTAAAGATCAATTGAAGAACTTTTCTAATTTTGATGAAAATTTACTGGCTATTGTACAGATAGGTGATGATTTATCTTCTGAAAAGTTTATAAAGATAAAGGTAAATTTATGCAATAAAATTGGTATTAAATGTTGTGTTTATAAAATAGACGAAAAAAGTAAATCTGATGAAGATATATTTTATGAAGTTAAGGATATTTTTAAGAGTAGGGAATTTGCTGGAGGGATAATTCAACTTCCTATTCCCAGAAAAAGTTTGAATAAGGTTTTGGATTTTATTCCTTTAGATAAGGATATTGATGTCATATCCACAGAAGGAAAAAAAAGATTTTATGATGGAGATTTTAGTGTTTTACCCCCTGTTATTAGTTCTTTTACGAATTTTATTTCAGCAAATAGCATTAAACTTAAAGATTTAAAAACTATTGTAATAGGAGATGGGGAATTAGTAGGTAAGCCTGTGTTCTTTTACTTATCCAAAACTTCTTCAAGTGTGAAAGTTTTATCTAACTATGATGGCAAAGAAAAATTAGATTGTGACTTATTAGTTTTATGTGCTGGAGTTCCCAATTTAGTCAAAGGAGAAAATATTTCTAAAAATTGTAATGTTGTTGATTTTGGTTCCTCTATAGTTGAAGGAAAATGCGTAGGAGATTTGGATTTGAATTCAAATATAGGGCATTTAAATTGTGTATCTAAGTCACCTGGGGGAATGGGCCCTTTAGTAGTTAGGTACTTGTTAAAAAACTGGGTGGATAAAGCCTTAAAAAATTCTTAACTACTTTTAAGTATCAATTTGGAGCCTGGGGAGGGAATCGAACCCTCGACTTCTTCCTTACCATGGAAGCGTTCTACCAGTGAACTACCCAGGCATCTAGATATTATTTAATTAGTAAATAATAGTTAATTACTCTTTCTTATCGAGCTTATCTAGTCTTAAAAGTTTGACCCCAAAGTAAACAACAAGAGCTATTATCAAAAAATCAATCAGCGAACTTATTAAACTTCCAACTTTTATCTCTGCAGTATATATTTTTATCACCGCTGTTTGAAGGCCGCCTGTTTTTCCAAGGAGTAATCCAACGAGCGGATTTATAATGTCTGTCACAAGTGAAGTGACTAGTTTTGATACAGCACCACCAAGGATAAAACCTACTGCAAGTCCTACAACCCCTTGTGTTCTAATAAAATCTACAAAACCTTTCATCCAACCACACCTTCTTTCTTTTACTAAGCTTAAAGCTTGAACTTACTTACTTTAATTTATGGTGCCGAGAGAGGGATTCGAACCCCCGTAGGCATAAGCCAGCTGATTTACAGTCAGCTCCAGTTGGCCACTTTGGTATCTCGGCATAATTTTGGAGCCGTCTGTGAGAGTCGAACTCACAACCTGACGCTTACAAAGCGCCTGCTCTGCCATTGAGCTAAGACGGCTAATTAGTAAGAAGTTAGTATATTCTACTATAACTAATTATTAAAGTAACTCTATTTTTCCTAAAGATATTAACATAATAAACAATCTTTTATCTACTTCAAATAGGTACAACGAGCATTGATTTGATAGGTTTTATATACTATAATGAGTGTCAAAGTTTACCAAAACCACAAAAAAGAATAGGAGAGAAAAAAATGACCAATCGTTTATTATCGAGAAGGTTGATAGAGGAGGTAGAAAAAATCATACCTGACGACGATGTGCTAAATATTAAGGGTGTGCCTGTCTCTCTAGAACATATTGTAGAGGAGCCTGATTGTCCCAACTATCGCACTTGTTCTTTATATATTCAGGGTAAGTGTGATGGAAGCTTAAGTATGCAGAGACAATTTTGTAGTGACGATGAATAATTGAGTTGTAGGTAAGACAACCGTTCTTTGTATTTATAAGGTTTTGGTAAACAAACAAAAAGCTAGAATTGGAAAATTATCCTTCCATCTAGCTTTTTTTGTTGTTTTCTTTTCTTAATTTTATTGACTTTAAAAGCAATTATGTGCTTTAATTCACAATGCTATGTCAAAAGAGTGTCAAATCTGTGGAAAAACATATCAAAAAGGAAACTTAGTACCAAGAGGTATTGGTAATCGTGTCACTAGACTATTCATAGAAATTCTATAAACCTAAGAGTTAAAAGATTTTTAGTAAATGGTATGAAGATGAAAGTTAGACTTTGCTCTTCTTGTTTAAAAAGAATCAAAAAAGACGAGAGGGACTTGAATAAGATATTGGCAGATAAGGTTCAATCCGTAGATGTTGTAGATATCAAGTAGCCATTTTCAAATTCTTTCCATGTAATTCTTTTTTTCCCTTCTACTTTTACTTCTTCTATTTCGAGTTTATTGTTACTAATTTTTCCTTTGTACAATTTTATCTTCAAATCTTTATTAACAGACTTCTTTAGTATTATATCTTTCTCAAAACAAGTAGATTTTTCTAAATCTTTAAGATATGACCAGGCAATCGGCCAAGGATCGTAAGCTCTTATAGATCTTTCAATTTCATCAGGATTTTTATTCCATTCTACTTGAGCATCTTCCTTAAATATGAATGTATGTTTCGGATTCGTTTTTGAGTAAGTATAAGTTGCATTACTTTCATCTTGAGGTATGGAAGTTACATCTCCCTTATATATATTATTAATAATCTCTGGCAACTTATTCGAGGCAATTTTAAAAAGTATATCGTAAAGCTCCCCCGATGTTTCTTTAGATGTAACTTTGTACTCAATTTGATCAATTATGTTTCCAGTATCCATTTTTTCATCCAAGTAATAGAAAGTAACTCCAGTATTATAATCACCGTTTAAAATCGCATATTGCACAGGGCTTGCTCCCCGGTATTTAGGCAAAAGAGAGAAGTGTATGTTAATTATTTTGTTATCAAACGCCTCAATAACTTTTTTTGGAATTATGAAACTAAAATCTGCAACTATTCCTAAATCTGGTTTACTTTTTTTGATGCATTTCAATACTTTATCTAGATTTTCATTTTTAAGTGAATCTATTTCTATAAAATCTATGTTGTTTTCCTTTGCCCAAGTTTTCACCCCAGTCTCCTTTTCTATTTGATCTCCTCCTATCTTTGAATTCGATTTAGTAATGCATAAAACTAATTCAAAATTAGATCTTAATGTTTCAAGTATCGGCAATGATCTATCTGATGTGCCAAAGAATATTATTTTTGCTTTACCTATAGATTCCATTTTTAAATTAAATTATTGAGGTATTAGATAATTTCTTGCTTATCTATCATCTCATCAAACTCTTTTTGTGAAAGGGTGTTTCCCTCAACCTTTGATGTAAATAAAATACCTTCTAAATGATCTATTTCATGTTGAATAGTACGCGCAAAATAATCTTCTGCTTTTATCTTAATTACATTTCCATCCAAATCTTTTGCTGTAACTTTTATTTTCTTAAATCTTTCTACTAAGCCATATTTATCTGGTACACTAAGGCAACCCTCCCAATCTATTTCAATTTCTGCTGAATGGTTGCTTATCTTTGGATTTATTAAAATTATATCGTCAGAACTTATTTTACTTGGATTAAGAGGATCTTCGTAAAAGTTTCTAACAACACAAATGCTTTTTGAGATTCCTATTTGAGTGGCTGCGATACCTGCTCCTTCTGGGTCTTTAGCAACCTTTACAGTATCTAGCAGATCTTTAGCTATTTTTCTTATCTCATCTGTTATTCCACTTATTTTTTGTGTTTTTTTACCTAAGATAGGGTTTGGGATTGTAATTATGTTTTTAACTGACATAGCGATATTTTAACACAGGGCCCTTATTTGTGTTTGAACTCCTTGACAAAAATTACTTCGTGGTATTATGTATCAAGTTTATATGAAACTAGTAATTGTGGAGTCTCCTACAAAGGCAAAGACTCTTTCATCAATCCTGCCAAAGAAGGATTACATAATAGAAGCTTCGATGGGACACATTAGAGACCTTCCTAAAAGTGGTCTTGGTGTTGATGTGGAAAATGATTTTAAACCTGAGTACCTCGTTCCTACGAAAGCTAAGAAGACCCTAGCTTTATTAAAGAAAAAATTCAAAGAAGCAGATGAAGTAATACTTGCAACTGACCCTGACAGAGAAGGTGAGGCTATTGCTTGGCATTTAGAAGAACTGCTATCTCCCAAAGCTAAGATAACTAAAAAAACATCTAAGAGGAAAGTTAATGAAGATAGTCTTGAAGGTAAGGATGATAGGGAGCTTAAATTTGGAAGAGTTGTTTTTCATGAACTTACAGAAAGTGCGATAAATGAAGCATTTAAGAATTTAGGTAAGATAAATATGAATTTGGTTGATGCTCAACAAGCAAGAAGGGTGCTGGATAGATTAGTTGGATACAAGTTATCTCCTTTGCTTTGGAAAAAGGTAATGTATGGTTTATCAGCGGGAAGAGTGCAGAGTGTTGCAGTAAGACTAGTTGTTGAAAGGGAAAGAGAAAGACAGGCGTTTAAAGCAGAGGAATATTGGACAATGAAAGGTCTTTTCGAGAAGGAAAAAGGAAAAGATACTTTTGAAGCCTCGTTATTTGAAAAAGACGACAAGAAGATAGAGATTTTAAACAAAGAATCTGCAAAAAAGATAGAGGATGATTTAAGAAATGATTCTTTTGTAATATCTTCTGTTAAAAAATCAGAAAGAAGTAGTAAGCCTTATGCTCCATTAAGTACGTCCACACTCCAACAGACAATGTCTAATGTATTTGGATTTACTGCCAAAAGAACGATGTCCGCAGCTCAGAGTTTGTTTGAGCAAGGTTTTATTACATACCATAGAACAGACTCACTAAATTTGTCCGGGGATTTTGTTAATAAAGCTAGAAATTTTATTAAAGATCAGTTCGGGACATTTTTTATACCAGAGAAGCCGATTTTTTACAAAACAAAATCAAAGAACGCACAGGAAGCTCATGAAGCGATAAGACCTACTAATGTTCTTTTTGTACCGGGTAAAAGTGGAAAGAAGTTAAAACTGGATGAGTTAAAAGTTTACTCAATAATATGGAAAAGAACACTTGAGTCTCAGATGACTAATGCAGTTTATGATCAAACAACAGTTCTTGTAAAATCTGAAAAAAACTACATATTTAAAGCAATAGGTTCTCAGATAAAATTTGAAGGGTGGTTATCCGTAGGAAGGTATTTAGAAATAAATTCAAATGGTGAAAGTGAAGAAGGTGACTTAAATCAGATTCCTAATCTGTCAGAAAATGACACAGTTAACTTAAAATCCTTAACTTCTGACCAGCACTTTACACAACCACCTGCTAGATACAATGATGCAACTTTAATTAAAAAAATGGAAGAAAAAGGTGTTGGAAGACCTTCAACTTACGCTCCAACTATAAGTACTATTCAGGCAAGAGGTTATGTAGAGAAGGATGGGAGAGCTTTTGTACCTAAAGATGTAGCTTTTGTTGTTGTAGATTTACTCGTTGAGCACTTCACAAACATTGTAGATTATGGATTTACTGCAGGGATGGAAGAGGACTTAGATGAAATTGCTTTGGGTGAAAAAGAATGGGTTCCTGTCATTAGAAGTTTTTATGAACCTTTTGAAAAAGTACTTGCTGAGAAAGACAAATCCTTAAGTAAAAGTGATGTAACAAACCTAGGAGATAGTGATGAGAAGTGCCCCGAGTGTGGAAAAACTTTAGTTTTTAAACTTGGTAAGTATGGAAAGTTTTTAAGTTGCTCTGGTTATCCAGATTGTAAATATGCCAAACCTTTAGTTGGAGAAAATGGTAGTAATGGGGAAGATGATACCAAAGATCATGGTAAGTGTCCTAACTGTTCGGATGGAATTATGGTCTTAAAACAAGGAAGATTTGGGAAATTTTTAGCTTGCAGTAATTATCCAAAATGCAAAACAACTCAAAATTATATGGATAAGATAGGGATGAAATGTCCAGATTGTGGAGAGGGTGATGTTGTTATTAAAAAAGCTAAGAGAAAAGTATTTTACGGATGCAGTAGATATCCTGATTGCAAGTGGAGTAGTTGGTCAAACCCTACTCCTAAAAAAGAAAAGAAAAGAGAAACAGTTACTTCGTTAATTTAGTCTTTAATTTTAATTTATTCCCTACTTAAAAATTATATTTTCTGTTTAATTAGCTATGTAAGTGTATTAATAATAGATGAATAAAAAGAAGGAGAAGAGGCGGGGAAGATTTTTTTAAAAGCTCTTATTTAGTTTTTATCTCCCTAAGTTCTCCTTTCTGCAGAGTACTGCTTGAAAAAACGAAGTTTGTTTTTTAGTGAGGGTACCGTTAAGAAATCGAAAGGTTACCACTCACAGAGATTGGATCCCCTCCTTTCTAAACCCTTCTTTGGTTATAGGAAGTTTCCATTTTTTACTCCGTTTCCCGCCTCTTGTTAATAAATATTATCATTTCTTAAGTTTTTTTACCAAACTATTGCTAATATTAAAGTGTTGTGGTAACTTTCGTATTGTCCTGAAACTCTCTCCCCGTCAAGTTTGAAAATGGGGCTCAGGTGAGAAATTAGAAGTTTTAAGTTAGAAGTTTAAGAAAATTAATTTCAATACTAAAAGAGGGAAATTCAAAGATATTTACACTTTTGCATTTCCCCCAAATTAGTTAATTAAAGAAAGAATTAAATATATTATGTCTAAATACAAGCTACCTAAAATACAGGAGATGATTGATGCTGGAGTTCATTTCGGGCATCAGGCAAAAAGATGGCATCCGAAAATGGAACCATATATCTATATGGTTAATAAAAATGTCCATATAATAGATCTCGAAAAAACAGAAGAAATGCTTAAAAAAGCTTGTGATTTCTTGTATGAACAAGCTTCTTTAGGAAAGACAATAGTATTTGTAGGAACAAAAAGACAATCTAAAGATATAGTTCAATCAGAAGCTGCAAGATGCGGAGCATTGTATGTTAATGAGAGATGGGTAGGAGGTACAATTACTAATTTCGAAACAATCAAAAAGAACATAGATAAGTTACTGGGTTTTATTAAAGGAAGAGAAGAGGGGAAGTTTTCAATTTATACAAAGAAAGAAAGATTACTTATTGATAGAGAAGTAGAAAAGCTTCAGATTTCGTATGGTGGGATAACCTCTATGAAGAAAACTGCTGATGTACTTTTTATTATTGATCCTAAAAGAGAGAAGACTGCTGTAAGAGAAGCGAGAATATCAAATGTACCTGTAATAGCAATTGTTGATACAAATGCAAATCCAACTGAGGTTACGTACCCTATCCCAGCTAATGATGACGCTATAAAGTCAGTTTCCTTGATTGTTAAGTCAATTGCTAATGCTGTTGAAGAAGGATATAAGGAGTTTGGAAAGAGCGAGAAAGAAAGAAAAGAAGGTTTGGAGAGAATTGAGGAAGAGAGGAAAAAAGAGGAAGAAAAACTTAAATCTGAAGCCGAAGAGCTTGCGGTTGAAGTAGAGGAAAAACTAGTGGAAGAAGTAGTAAAAGAAGAGGAAAATATAGAGAAAGTAGAAGAAGTTATGGAGGAAAAATAAAATGGCTATTCAACTAGATAAAATAAAGAAACTAAGAGATAAAACTGGAGCAGGAATTCTTGAAATAAAAGAAATATTGGAAGAAGTTGGAGGGGATTACGATAAGGCGATGGATGAGTTAATGAAGAAGGTAGTTTTAAAAGCTGAGAAGAAGGCGGATAGAAATGCTGGAGATGGGATGGTCTTTTCCTATATTCATAACGGTGGTAAGGTAGGAAGTTTAGTTTTGGTAAATTGTGAAACTGATTTTGTTGCAAAGACAGATGATTTTAAGAACTTGTGTAGAGAGATAGCTATGCAAGTATGTACCGAAGAGTATGTTGATGTTGAGTCCTTGTTAGACTCTGAATATATAAGAGACCCATCTAAAAAAATATTAGACTTAGTAAATGAAGCTACTGCAAAAGTTGGAGAAAAGATACAAATAAACAAATTTGTTAAGTTTAGTGTTGGGGAATAAACTAGGTTTTGGTATCATCTTGGTATGAATATTTCAGAATTAAAAAACAAAGCTACTAAATCAGTTGATTTCCTAATAACTGAACTCAATCAAATTAGAACTGGTAGAGTGTCTCCTAGTTTGATTTCTGATATCTCCATTGAAGCGTACTCAGGATCCTTAATGACTCTAAAAGAACTAGGATCAATTTCGGTTATGGATTCTCATAATCTTGCGATTACTCCCTGGGATAAAAGTGTATTGGATTCTATAGTTAATGGAATTAAGATAAGTGACTTGGGTTTAAGCGCAATAAAGGAAGCAGATAGAGTTAGAGTTAGCGTTCCTACTCTAACAGAAGAAAGAAGAATTGAATTTACTAAGGATGCCTCCGAGAAGGTGGAAAACAGTAAAAATTCAATAAGAAATATAAGACAGGAAATAATGAAAGATATTGAAAAGGATTTTACAGATAAAGTTATAAGTGAAGATGATAAATTTAAACAAAAAGAAGAGGTGGAGAAGTTAATTAAAAATTTCATTGATCAAGTTGATGAGATAGGTGAGGAGAAGAAGAAAGAGATAATGACAATCTGAAGAATACGCTGTTATGGATATTTTAAGCATTATATTAATAATCTTGGTTTTATCTTTACTTGTTCTTATCCACGAGTTTGGTCATTTCATCGCATCTAGAAAAAATGGAGTGAGGGTTGAAGAATTTGGTTTAGGATATCCTCCTAGAATATTTGGTAAACAGATTGGTGAAACTATTTACTCATTAAATTTAATTCCCTTTGGAGGATTTATAAGGATTACTGGAGAAGATGCTGAAGATGGTAAAAACGGAAAAGAAATAAAGGAGATTAATAAGGACGAGTACAAGAATGAGAAAAATTATGTAGTTGATTTAAAAAGTTTTTCTTCAAAAACACCTTGGCAAAAGATAGCCATACTTTCAGCAGGTATAATTATGAACCTTCTTCTTGCAGTTTTTCTTTATTACGTTTTTTTTGTGGCCAATGGTTTCAGATCTTTTTATATCCCAATGGTATTTGATCATAAGTTTAGGTTTGGGGAAGAGACTGCTTACAGTACTGTTGTTTTTGATATGGAGAATGACTCTCCTGCCCAGAAGGCAGGAATATCAGCTGGGCAGACTATTTTAAAGGTGGATGGGGAGGATATTTCCGATTATATGGATTTAAGAAAGCATTTAAGTGGGAAGACAGGTAAGGATGTAATTGTAGAGACAATAGATATAACAGACCATACTTACAAAGACCGTAAAACTTACATTGTAATTCCAGTAACTAATGTAAATCAGAAAACAGAAGAAGATGGTGACTCTATAATAGGTGTATATCTTGGAGAAGCTGTATCTATTTCTTATAATAAACCTTTGGATAAAATCCTTTCAGGGCCTTTTCATGCTTATAACATGCTTTCATATTCTACAGATGCGTTGTGGAAGATAATAAAGATGTCTATCGTCTCTAGAGATATGGAACCAGTTTCAAGTAGTGTTACAGGACCTGTGGGTATATATAAAATAATGTCTAGTATTTTAAAGGATGGTGGAAATAATACTATTCTTGTTCTTTTAGATACGGTTGCAATTATTTCTCTAGGATTTGCTTTTACAAATATTCTACCTATACCTGCACTTGATGGCGGAAAAATAGCCTTTAAGCTGTATGAAGTTATTACGAAAAAGAAAGTAAATTCTAATTTCGAGGAAAATGTACATAAAGTCGGAATGTTGTTACTTCTGGTTCTTTCTGTTCTTATAACAATTAAGGATTTAAAGCTTTAACCTACTGCAATTTATAATTAAAAAAGGTTAAATAATTATACCGTCTTATCAACAAATACTAAGTACGTGTTTTTCCCATTGTTATAAACATCTCTATATGTTATAAACTTTGCATTCTCTTAAGTTGTGTGCGTATACTATGAATTGTTAGGGAATATTGAAAATTTATTAAGGAATTTTTCTCATAAGGTACTTATATTGTCTAAATGCACAGTTAATTAGTAAATAAGCATTTGTTTATAGCCTAATTTAATTGTATTTTAGTAAATGCAGTATCACTTTATATATATAAGTGATAAAAAATATATGACAAACGTTATATATAAGTATTATAGGAGAAGTCTTTATAAACATTGTATTTATAGTTAAATTAATAAGTTTGGAGGTGTTTTTTACCAGCCCATGAATTTGGCTGTATCAAAAGAAATAATTGAGTGATAATATTCAATCATCTTTTGATGGAGTGATATGACAAAAATAAAAGTTAGACATGGTGAAAGTTTGGATCAGGCTTTAAGAAGATTTAATAAAGAAGTACTAAAAGCTGGAATTCTTCAAGAAGTCAAAGATAGAGAGCATTACATTAAACCTAGTGAGGTTAGAAGACAGAAGAATAAAGAGCTAAAAAGAAGATTTCATTTCGAAAGGAATAAAGTTTGATAATAGATGATTTGAGATCCAAGCTAGTTGAGTATCTAAAAGCTAACGATTCTTTTAAAGTTGGTGTGTTGAGGTTTTTCTTTTCTCAGGTAAAAAACAAAGAAATTGAATTTAAATCTCAAGGAAAAGAATTAACAGATGAAGATGTGTTTAAGGTTTTAAGAAAAGAGATAAAGAATAGAAAAGAGAACATAGAGCTGTATGAGAAAAAAGCAAGATTAGATCTTTTGGAAAAAGAAAAAGCAGAGTTAGATTTATATTTAGAATTTGCTAAGCTTTTCCCTTTTGATTTAGAAAACCCTAATCCAATGATAAATACGAATAAACCAAAAATTAATTAATTAGGTTTATGTTTTATTTAATTTGAAATGAATTTACAAAAAATCCTCAAGAAAAAGACTTTTATATCAGTATCGATAGTTGATGATAAGGAGATGAAGGAGTTGAATAAAAAGTATCTGAAAAGAAATTATACTACAGATGTTTTATCTTTTGAGACAAAGGAGAGGCAAGATAGTGGAGAAATGTATCTCGGAGATGTAGTGGTAAATAAAGAGCAGGCTAGAAGACAAGCAAAAGACTACGGAAATACTTATGAAGAGGAGATCTCAGATCTTGTTGGTCACGGTGTTTTGCATCTTCTTGGAGTTCACCATGAAGAAAAAGAAAAGGTTAAAAGGATTGTTGAAAAGACAAAGAAAGTTTCCGAGATGACAAAGAAAGTTAAAAAAGAAAAGAAAGAGAAAAAATGAAGATAATAGTTGGTTTAGGAAATCCGGGAGAGAAGTATAAAAATATTAGACATAATGTAGGGTTTATGATTTTGGATAAGTTTGCAGAAAAAGAAGGTTTAAACTGGGAGGATTGTCCAAAGTTTGAATCAGAGATTATTTTAGATAAAGAATTTATGTTAGTTAAACCTCAAACTTATATGAATAATTCAGGGAGTGCTGTTTCTAAGATACTAAATTTCTATAAATGTAAACTTAAAGATTTAATTGTTATTCACGATGACGTGGATCTCCCTTTTGGAAGTGTAAAAAAGCAAATAAACAAGAACTCTGCTGGACATAGAGGAGTAGAGGATATTATTGATAAGTTAGGTTCCAAGAACTTTTGGAGATTAAGAGTAGGTATTGGGAAGCCTGAGGATAAGAGAATACCTGTTGATGAGTGGGTTTTGCAAGATTTTACTAAAGTAGAGTTGGGAAGCGTTGCTAATATTAATATTGAGTTACCATAATAATTTTATAGTACTCTATAAACGTATCTAATCTAAAATCCTAACAACTGTTAGTGGTTTATTACTACTCAAGAATTCTATACTAAAATCTACAGAGGCAGTTTTATGTTTTATACGAAATATCGTCCACAAAAATTCAGTGAGATGAGTCGTCCCAATGAAATTGCGGAGGCCTTATCCAAACAAATCCAGTCTGGAAAGAATGTACATGCTTATCTTTTTGTAGGCCCTAGGGGAACTGGTAAGACTACAATGGCCAGAATATTAGCCAAGTCGTTGAATTGTTCCAAATTGAAATCAAACGGGGACCCTTGTGATAAATGTTCTAATTGTCAATCAATAAAAGAAGGTTCTTTTATTGATTTAATAGAGATTGACGCTGCAAGTAACAGAGGAATAGACGATATTCGAGATTTAAAGGATAAGATAAAACTAGCTCCCACAATGGGTAAAAACAAAGTTTACATCATAGACGAAGTTCATATGTTAACAACAGAGGCTTTTAACGCTCTTTTAAAAACTCTTGAAGAACCACCAAAGAAAACAACTTTTATCTTATGTACAACAGAAGAACATAAAATACCAGCTACAATAAAATCCAGATGTCAGATATTCAAGTTTAAAAGACCTGCTGTTAAAAATATAATATCCGTTCTAAAAGATGTTGTAGATAGCGAGAAGATCAAAATATCTGATGAGAGTCTATCCAAAATAGCAGAAGCCTCGATGGGGGATTATAGGGGGGCAAGCGTTCTCCTTGAGCAAGTTGCTGAGGGAGATATTGATATAAATACATTATTAAATTTAAGCTCAAAGAAAAAATATGTCGAGTGTGTTGATTACTTAGTAAACTCCCAAGTTTCCAAGGCATTAGATATTGTGTCTGACGTTTACAAGGAAGGGGTAGATTTATATGTTTGGGTAGGGGAGTTACTTAAGTACTTAAGATCTATGATTTTTGTTAAATCTGGGGTTTCTGATGTCATGTCAGACGCCACAGTTGAACTTATCGAGGAAATTGCTCAGCAATCAAAGAAAGTTGATATGGATTGGTTAGTTAAATCTACGAATATTTTACTTGAAGCTCATAAAAATATTCGAAGTTCGTTTATACCCCAACTTCCTATAGAGATTGCAATAGTTGAGATCTGCTCACTTGGCGATGATAGTGTTTTAATAGATAAGGTTGATGTAGAACCTCCCGAAGATAGTAAAGATTCCGTTAGTTCTAAAAATACATCTGATAATTTTGGAGAAGGTGGTGAAAAGAAGAATAAGATAGAAAATAAAGAAAAGAATGTAGAGAAAGCAAAATATAAGGAAGAAATTGAAATTAAAGTTGTGGAAAAACCCGCACTTTCTTTAAAGAAAATTGAAGCCAAATGGGATAAGTTCTTGAAAGAAAGCAAAGATCTAAACCACTCTTTAACTGCTCTTTTAACATTATGCAAGCTGGTAGGAGTTGAGGGCAATTTTATGATTTTGGAAGTGTTCTATCCTTTTCACAAAGAAAGATTAGAAAGTACAAGAACCAGAAAATTAATAGAAGGTTTAAGTGAGGCAGTTTATGGTACAAATTTAAGTGTTAGATGTGTTTTAAGCAATGACAAACCTAAGAAGTTGAAAAAAAGTGACTTAGAAGCCCTTACAGACCTTAATGTGACTGTTCCTTTAGGTGTGGATAAGAAATCTATTCTTGAAGCTTTTGATGGAGGACTACCTTTAACTGCAAAGAGATAATTTCTTTGATTATCTCAAATTAAACTTTTTTATTTAATGTAGATTTAATGTAGAATACTAGAGTGAAATTACCAAAGCCTATATCAAGTCTAATAAACTATTTTGAGAGACTTCCAGGTATTGGACCTAGGACAGCTCAAAGATTAACTTTTTCTCTTTTGAATTTTCCTCAGGAAGAGATAGAGAAATTTTCTGATTCCCTGATAAACTTAAAGAAGGAAACTAGATTGTGTTCAGTATGTAAAAATGTGACAGAATTTGATATTTGCTCAATTTGTGATGATCCAAATAGAGATAAAAGATTAATCGCTGTAGTTAGTAGCCCTTTAGATGCTTTCGCTTTAGAAAAGACAAATTTTAAGGGTGTTTATCATGTTTTGCATGGGATAATCGATCCTTTAAATAACATAGGTCCTGACGAGATTTTTGTGAAAGAACTTTTGGAGAGAATTGAAAGCTTATTAACAGAAAAATCATTTGATAATTTAGATGAAGATGTGGTAGTTGAGGTAATTTTAGCTACAAATACAAGTATGGAGGGAGAATCTACTGCAATGTATATTTCAAAATTAGTTAGAGAAAAGGATTTCGGTTTAGATAAAGTTAAAATTACAAGAATTGCAAGAGGTTTGCCTGTCGGAGGAGACATAGAGTACGCTGATGACATTACATTAAGTAGGGCATTGGATGGGCGAATGAATATGTAATGTGGTAAAATTTTACTCAATATGAGAATCTACAACTCTCTTACAAAACAGTTAGAAGATTTTAAGCCCATTGAACCGGACACAGTAAAGATGTATTGCTGTGGTCCTACTGTTTATATTTATCCTCAAATTGGAAACTGGAGAACGTTTACTCTTGTTGATTTTCTATATAGAACCTTAAAGCTAAACGGATACAAGATAGATTTTATAATGAATATGACTGATGTTGGTCATTTGTTTGAGGACGGTGGGAATCCCGAAGGTGGGGAAGATAAGATAGAAAAACAAGCTCAAGAAGAGGGAAGATCTGCTAAAGAGATTATTGATTTTTACGCCAAAGGATTTTTAAATGATTTCAAGGATTTAAATATTACAGAGCCTAGATTGTTTACAAAAGCATCAGAGTATATTGATGAACAGATTGATTTGATAGCCTCGCTTGAGGATAAGGGATTTACTTACGAAACAACTGATGGGGTTTATTTTGATACTTCAAAGTATGAAAAATATGGAGAGTTATCAGGATTAACAATTGAAAATATTAAAGAAGGAGCGAGAGTAGACCCTAATATTGAGAAGAAAAATCCTACGGACTTTGCTCTTTGGAAATTTTCACCAAAGGATAAGAAAAGACAACAAGAGTGGCAATCTCCATGGGGAGTGGGCTTTCCCGGATGGCACCTTGAATGCTCCTCTATGATTTTAACTGAGTTGGGAGATACAATTGATATTCACGTTGGGGGAGAGGATTTGAAGATGATACACCATCAAAACGAGATTGCTCAGAGTGAATGTTCTACTGGAAAAAAGTTTGTTAATTATTGGGTTCACGGAGCATTTTTAACCGTTGATGGTGGAAAAATGAGTAAGAGTTTGGGTAATTTTTATACCTTGGATGATATTAAAAACAGAGGTTTTAGCCCTATGGATTTACGATATTTATTTATGACTGCTCATTACAGAACTCCCCTTAATTTTACTTGGGAAGCGCTTCAAAGCGCCCAAAATTCTCTGAAAAAGATATATGACATAATAGGAAGTTATATACAAGATCCTAAGGAAGAGATTTCGGATAAATATTTTAAGAAATTCAGAGAAGCTCTTGATGATGATTTAAATGCTCCTGAATCTTTGGCTGTAGTTTGGGAATTAATAAAGAGCAGTACTGCCGAAGCATCTAAGTTAAACACACTCTTAAAAATGGATCAGTTTTTGGGTTTAAGACTTCAGGAGCATATAGGATACGAAATTCCAGAAAAAATTACTGATCTAGCAAAGATGAGAAGAGAATATAGAAAAAATGGAATATGGGATAAGGCAGATGTAATTAGAAGACAGGCTTTAGATTTAGGCTATATTATCGAAGATTTACCAAACGGAGAGTTTAAAGTTAAGAAGAAACTTTAGAAAAATATTTTATACCTATTTTCTATTTAAGAACTTCTAGTCTGAATAAACCCACTTTATGGAATTTACTCCAACGTAGTCTGATAGTCGTGTTACGTATTTAGGTTCGTATGTTATATTTTCAGATGGATTTTTTTCATTTTGTGTTCCCTGCAAGGTTCTTTGAAATATAATTTTATTTGCAGAAAATATTCCACTCATATTTAAAGCCTTGCATTCTTTTCCTTCTTCAAGATCATATGCTGTAAATATATTTCCGTCTACGTATAGTCCTATTTTTAAGTTAGTTACAGATTTACCTATTTCTACATCTCCTTTTACTACAAATAATGCAGTTGAGATATTGGATACTTCAATGTTATCGCTAAGCTTTAAGTTTCCATTTACAAAAACTATTTGGTTGAATGTAGCAGAGCTATAATTTCCGGGTATTTTGCTACTTTTAATCTCGTAATTCCCATTTATATAGTAAACACCTGAAGAGGATACCAAATTACCTGTTGTTGAAATTTGTGTTTTTGAGCCTCTTGTTATATCAAAAAGCTTATCAAAGTCATAAACAGGCGGGGGTGATACAAAGGTTGAATATAAACCTTTTGAAGAATCGAAGAATCCTATGGAGTTTCCACCTATTTCTATCAGACCATCAGTATTATCATCGTATCCTTCAGATGTCATATCTATGTTTTGATTTGCCCTAACCACTCCCTCACCTCTGATTTTTACCCAAGGACCATTAATACACATGTCTTTGGTAGCAACATTTCCTGCCATATCTTCAGAGTAGAATCTAATATATTTGCAATCTTGCCAGTTACTATCACATAGATCTATTTTTGGTGTTAATAAATAAGCAGATTTAGACCCCGGGAGAAATGGAGGGCTAACTAGGATAACCCAACCGTTCGTATTCCATGTTGTATTGCAGTACAATAAAAACGAAAAACGTCCAAAGCCTACATTTTTCTTGGTTGTATACTGAAACTTATCCGTTAAAGTTGAAAGACCAGATGTTACGTCTTCTACGTGTGTCCAAACATATATTTCATGATCGGAACCGAATAGACCTCTTACAGCTCCTGAATCTCTCCAATTTCCTGGAGGAGTTTGATCAATTTTAAAAGTTGTATTTTCTATGTTACCTACATTATCAACGCTGTAATATTGAACAGTGTGATTTCCATCTGTACTTACATAGAATAATGTTGATGGAGTTATTGAACTATTTATGTTTATAGCATCTATCCAAACAGTTCCTGTTCCGTTTAACCCTACTTCCATATAAACACCAATTACATTCTCAGCATTTACAATGAAATTTAAAGATACTTTCGTCCAGTCACTTGTTCCGGACAAGGTAGGACTTGAAGCTATGTAGGTTATTGATTGTTGTCCAAAGGCATCTTGAGAAAGTGCGTACATGTTAAAAAAAGCAGTTCCAGACACACCTTCTGTTTTTAGCCAAG
>CAZADQ010000003.1:0-18585 GCA_964483965.1 uncultured Candidatus Saccharibacteria bacterium | reverse complement strand
ATTCTTATCTCTGCTCTTGCTCTTATTTTATACGTCTACCCCACATATAAATCTGTTCCTCTAAAAAAAGAGGAATTGAATAAAAAAATTGTTTTGGAAAAAACCTTAAATTCTAAATACAATAATTTAAAGAAACTTGTGGATTTCAAGAATGTATTGGATGAGAATTCTGATTTAGTTAACAAGGTTTTAGTAAATGAGGCAGAAGTTCCCAAGCTTTTAGATCAAGTTAATCAAATTTCTGATAATTCGGGAATAGAGTTAAATAGATTAAGCTACTCATATGGTAGCTCTAAGGCTGAAGAAGCTGGTTCAGTCTCTTTTGACACAGTTTCTGTGGCATTAGCTGGGGAATTTAGCCACGATCAAATGGTTGTTTTTATGGAATCAGTAGAAAACTCAGCTAGGTTTGTTAGAGTTTCAAACTTTAGATATTCTGGTAAATCTGGAGAGGATGGGAAGCTATCGGGAAGTTTTTCGCTAGATTCTCCCTATTTACTTGTTCAATCAAATGCTGTAACAGACGAACCTCTTGATCTGGATATCTCTAATTCTGATTTCATCTCCTTTATGAATATGATAAAAGGTTTAAGATATTATGAGTTTTTAAACCAAAATGTTGAAGCTGAGGAAATAAAACCTGAGGAGGAAGTGAAAGAAGAAGAAGCAACACCAGAAACAGTAACACCTGTTGTAGAAAATACAACTCCAGCTCAGTAATATTAGTTAAGATATTTTAAATTTCCCTAAATACTTGAATTTTCTTCTCTCCATCTCTCTATCTCTTTATGATTACCAGATAGAAGTGTCTGGGGTACTTTTAATCCCATAAAATCTTCTGGCCTTGTGTATTGGGGATATTCAATAATCTTTGAACTATTGTCAGAAAATGATTCAATTTTTTTTGCGTCACCTTTTTCCAATATTCCAGGTAGTAGTCTAGTTATGCTTTCCATAACAACTAAAGCAGGTATCTCCCCTCCACTTAAAACATAATTTCCTATGGAAATTACGTCAGTTGCTAAATTTTCTTCTACTCTTGCATCCACCCCCTCATACCTCCCACATATTAGAGTAATGTGTTTGGATTTGGAGAGTTCTCTAGCCTTTTCCTGCGTATATATTTTTCCCCTTGGGGATAAAAGTATTATTCTATTATCTTTACCTAGCAAATCATTTTTCTTACTATTTATTTTTTCTTCCATAGCTTTTTTACCATATATTTTTATTAAAGCTTTATAAATAGGCTCAATCATTAGTATCATTCCTACCCCACCTCCGTATGTTTCATCGTCTACAGAACCGTATTTATTATTTGAAAAATCACGTAAATTCAATAAGTTATAATTAGCAACCTCCTTATTAACGGCTTTCTTAAAGGGTAAGTTATTTAAATGCTCTGTGAAAAGTTGGGGAAAGAGTGTAATTACATCAAACTTAATCATCTTCCTTCTCTTCTTGAGGTAAGTTTTCTTCTGTATCTTCTAAAAAGGGTTCTTTTAATGATTCTTCTAGGATTATTTGAATTCTTACATTATCCTTTATAGCTTTAGCTTTGGCTAAATTTCTTAAAGATCTAATATTTTTTCCTTCTTTTCCAATAACTACTCCCATATCGTCCTCAGAAACATGTATTTGATATACTTTTGTGCCCTCTGCGTTTATTTCCTCAATCTTTACTTCTTCCGGTTTGGTGGATATTTCTTTTACCAGATATTCTATGAATTTTTTCATAAATTAATCCTTCTTTTCTGCTTCTTCTTTTACTTCCACTTCTTCTTTATTATCTTTAATTTCTTCTTTTACATCCTCAGTAGACTTTTCCTCTTCCACTTTCTTATCCTCTGTTTTCTCTTTTTCTTTATCTACATCTTTCTCTTTTTTAACTTCTTCTTTGACTTCTTCCTTTTCTTCTACTATCTCTTCCTTTATCTCGTCTTTTACATCTTCAACTGGTGTCTTCTCTTGAGATTTTGCCCCGTCCTCTCTTTCTTTCTTTGCTACTTTTCTGGGTTCATATTTTTCAAACTCATATTTTCCATCAATTAACTTTTTTACTGCCTCTGTTATTAAAGCACCCCTTTTAGCCCATTTTTCATATTTTTCCTTATCGTAAGAGAAAGTATTAGTTGTTTCCATAGGATTAAAATGTCCTATGATATCGACAAACCTTCCGTTTCTCTTATCACGGGTATTACTAACAACCAATTTATAAGCTGGTTGATTTTTTCTTCCTATTCTAGATAATCTAATTGTTATAGACATAGCTGGTTGATTCTAACAGATGGGTTTTTGATTGTCCATCTAGTATTTTACTGATCTTTATTTACCTTTATCTAACTTTTCTATAGCTTTCTCTGCAGCGTCCTGCTCAGCTCTTTGTTTGCTTCTGCCTTCTCCTTCACCCCATAATTCCTTATCTAAAAACACCCCGACTTTAAATGTTTTTTCATGATCAGGGCCCCAGGAATCCTCTACTTTATAAGAAGGAGTAATTCCAAATTTATTTTGAACCATTTCCTGGAATACTGATTTTGCATCTTTAAACCCTTCTCTTTTTATAACATCATCGATTTTATATAAAAGTTCTTTTTCAACAAAATTTCTACAAAAATCTAACCCCTTTTCTATATATAAGGCACCAAGGACTGCCTCAAAAGTATTTGCGAGTATATACTCTCTTTCTCTGCCTCCGGTGGATTCTTCCCCATTTGAGAGAAGAAGCATCTCTCCGTATCCCAGTCTTTTAGCTTCGGCTCCTATAGAGGATGTGCATACTACTGATGATCTGTAATTAGTTAAGTCTCCCTCTGGAGATTTATTATAAGTATTAAAAAGATAGTCGGAAGATATTAGCTGAAGTACAGCATCACCAAGAAACTCTAATCTTTCGTTGGATTCCTTGTCCTTTTCTGAATGCTCATTTAGATAAGATCTGTGAGTAAATGCAGTCCTAAATAATTTTTCATTCTCAACTAAACTATCACTATCGGGAGTCCCATTTTTTACTATTTCTTGTACCTTTTTAAAATCAAAAGACATTTGTTTTCTGGGAAGAAAACGAAGGATTCTTATTGTCAAAGAGTACTTTGTTTTTTTCTCAGCCAAATAATTACTTAAATATGTTCTTCTAAAGCATCAATTAGGTCCTGGACTGTTTCAAACGTGTCGATATTCTCAACAAGATCAACATGAAGAGTTTCTTCCAACTCTTCTAATATTTCAAGAAGTTCCATTTCTCCAATATTTAAATCATCTTCAAAAAATGATTCTGTTGTTATCTCAGAAGATTCCAACCCTGTTTTTTCTGATATTATTTTTTTTATTTGTCCGTAATAGTTACTCATGTTTTATTTTTCACTTTCATTTTTATCATCCAACACTATTTTATCCTTTTCCGATGGAATATACCTCTCCACTACTGTTCCTAGTACCCCATTTATAAATTTATGAGATGTATCGTTTCCGAATTCCTTAGCAATCTCCACTGCTTCGTCTATAGCAACCTTAGCAGGTGTTTTTTTGCCATAAATCATCTCAAAAATGGCTATCCTGAGTATTACTAAATCAATTTTGGCTATTTTGTCAATAGGCCACTCTGGGGCGCACTCTTCTATAATTCTATCAATTTCCTTGGAATTTTCTTTTACCCCCTCAACTATAAACCTAGTTAACTCATCATCGTATTCGATTCTTTCTGATTCAAGTATCTCTGCAGATGCTTTTATACAGTCTTCAAGTACAACTTCAGAAAATAGCCATGAAAAGATGGATGATAGGGCTAATTTTCTAGACGTATGCCTTGGATCTGTATCTGATTTCATTTATATTTATATTTCAATAAATTCTTCTACGTGAGGTCTTTTATATCCTTTTTTATTCTTGGTTTTAACTACTTGAACCTCAGTTCTTGTGTATCTTGTATTTCTCTTTCTTCTAGTTTTTCCTTTTGATGTTCTTCTTTTTGGTACTGCCATATTTATTTATCCTAAAACAATTTACTTAAATTATTCTACCAGCTATTTGTTCGGAGTGAAATATACATATGATTGGTCCTTGTGTCAATGAAAATAAGTACAAAGGATAAAGAAATTTGCCGGCTACTGTTTAATTAAAAACAAATATAACCGGCAAATATTTTTTTATCTATATCTTATCTCTTTTTTCCTTTCCTTTTTCACCGCTTCGTAATCAGATAAACCTCCGTTTCTATCTCTCGATTTAGGGGTGAGACTTCCCTCATCAACCAGGCTCCTTAACCACCCCAAGAAGGTTTCTCCTTTTTTACTTCTCCATGCCTTTATAGCACTAAAAGGATGGGTGTCTGGTATTACGTTATGTTGATTACATCGGCACGTTCCACTAAGGAAACTATCGTTGCTTTTCACTGTTGTGCTTAGGTAGTTTTCTGTTACAGGGATTACAAAGTCCACCCTAATTGTAACCTTGGCCCACTTTTCACCCCCTCTTTCAAAAAATTTTTCTTGAAAAACCTTACATGTTATCGCTTTTTTTCCCATTTTTTCTCTCCTATCTAGGGTATTTCCAATGTTTTGGAAGACTTGATTTATATCACACTATTCGTTTTTATTCAATGAGCTATAGGGTACAAAGAGAAAGTAAATAGGTATATTTTCTACTATAACGGTATCTAGCTAAAGGAGTGTTTGAAAAGAAAGATTCTTTTGAATAAAAAACTAGTATTTTGGTTTTACCTATCAACGAGATAGGATAGTAAAAAAGCTTTTTCCGAACTTTCTTTCATCTTTAATTTTAAGATTTGTGCCATTTAATAGACTCTCTATATCAAGATTATCCCCGTGAAAAAAGACAACAATCCCGTCTTTATTTAAGATATTTTCTAAACTAGTAATTAAATATTTATGGGAAGTGTCTTTGTAAAAAGGATCTAGGAATATGACGTCGTAATTTCTAATAGAATTAACTACATACTTGGCTGATTCTTTCCTAATAACTTCTGATTTTTCCTCAAAACCACATTTTATAACATTATCTTTTATTACGGCAGTGCTTTTAGGACTATCATCCACAAAATCACACCAACTAGCCCCTCTACTTAAAGCTTCTATCCCAAGATTACCACTTCCTGAAAAAAGATCTAAACACACAGCATTTTCTATCTTTTCTCCTAGAATCGAAAAAAGAGAAGATTTAGCAATTTCTTGAACTGCTCTAAAATCCTCAATATCAGGAGCTTTTAACTTCCTATTCTTTGCACTACCAGTAATTATTCTAATTTCTTTCTTTTTTTGTTCATCCATTTCAATTTGAGGTTATATACCTACCTTTCCTTTGTGTCAATTTATCTAGAAGCTTAGGATATCTGTTTAGCTTTGGGAAATATTTCTGAGCATTTAACTTTGCATCTTCAAGCATTTCCAAATTATTTATATCTGCAATTTTAAGCTTTTTAAAACCATGTTGCATAGATCCAAATATATCTCCCTGTCCTCTCATCTTAAGATCGACTTCTGCAAGATCAATTCCGCTGTTTAATTCTTCTAAATATTTAAGTCTTTTATATGAATTTCTTGAGTTATTGCTCATAAAAGCAAAGCAAAAACCTTCTTTTTCTGACCTTCCAACTCTTCCTCTTAATTGGTGAAGACTTGCAAGGCCGTATCTATCTGCACTTTCAATGACAATAATGGTTGCATCGGGAACGTCTATTCCCACTTCTATCACGGGAGTAGAAACCAATACTCTTATTTCTCCATTTTTAAATTTATTTATTATTTCTTCTTTTTCTTTCGATTTCATTCTTCCATGTAAAAGACCCACTTTCATATCTTTAAACACTCCATTTCTTAGTATCTCGTATTCCTCCTGTGCCGCCTTTACATTTTCTAGGCTTAAACTTTCTGAGACATCTATTAAAGGACATACAATAAAAGTAGGTTCATTTCTATCTTTAATCCATTGGTATGCTTTTTCCCTATCTTTCTCAGGGATTACCTTTGTAGAAACTTTTCTTTGTTCAAAAGGAAAGTCTTTCAGCACAGACATAGAGAGATCACCGTAGAGTGTTAAAGCCAGTGTTCTTGGAATTGGGGTTGCTGTCATAGTAAGAAGATGGGGAGTGTTTTCTCCCTTGGACATGTTGACTATTTTGCCTCTTTGTTCTACTCCAAATCTATGTTGTTCGTCTATTACTATTAAACCTACATCTTTGTATTCTTCTTCTATAAAAAGAAGCGCATGGGTTCCAATTAAAATATCCCATTTATCATCTTTTACTAAGTTTTTCTTTGCCCCAGTTTCTATTTGTACTTTTACGTAAGTATCTTTTAATATTTTTTGGAAAGTTTCAAAATGTTGGTTTGCTAATATCTCAGTAGGGGCCATGTACAAGACCTTTAAACCATTAAGATAACAAAGGTAAGATGAGATGATAGCAAGTATTGTCTTTCCCGTTCCAACATCCCCCTCAAGCAGTCTATTCATGGGGTTGTTTTTCTTCAAGTCACAAGTTATTTCCTCTAATGATTTTTTTTGAGATGCCGTAAGTTTAAAAGGAAGAGACTTTATCAGTTTATCTATTTCTTTATCAAAATTTTTAAAAGATTTGGATTTAAGTTTTACTGACCATTCATTTTTTCTTTTCTCTACGTTTAAAAGTTCTATAAAAAGCTCTTCAAATTCAAACCTTTCTTTGCAATCTTTAGACTCTTCTAAACTGTTGGGAAAATGTACTTTTTCCAACGATTTATTTAGATCTTCAAATTTTTTCTCATTAAGAATTTCCTCAGGTAAGAATTCTTCTAAGTCAGTTTGTGAATTAAGTAAAAACTTTACTTTTCCTCTTATCCATTTTGATGATACTCCGTAGGTTTCAGGATATATTGGAACTAAACGTCCTGTGTGTATGTTTTCAATTTTATAGTTTAATTGATTTTCAAGATCAGAAAAATCATTTGATGTTACTTCCATTTCAGGAGATACAAAACATAGTTTTTTATCAAATAATCCCACTTTTCCGCTTACATTATAAGATTTTCCAACTTCCAAAGAGTCTTTTATATAGTGTTGGTTAAACCACACAATATCTAATTCTCCTGTATTATCTATAATTTTAGCTTTTGTGATCCTTTTCCTGTTTTTTGTGTAAATATTTTGAACATAGCCCAAAGTTGCTTTTACTGTAACTATGTCTTCTTCGTGTAATTCTTTTATTTTTTTAACAATAGAATAATCTTGGTATCTAAAAGGAAAGTGGTAAAGGAGGTCTTCTATGCAGAAAATCTCTAATTTTTCTAATAGTTTTTGATATTTAGGTCCTATTTTTGGTATTTCAGATATTGGCGAATATACCTTTAACATGGTATTATTCTACCAATTCTTAGAGTTTATTCGTACTCTATTTATCCAGGAACCTTAAAAATTAATATTACCCTAGTTTAAAGGAGGTAGTAGTGCGTGGAAAACAAGACGATAGTTATTGAAAATAAGACTAAGGGGTTGATTATGGGATGTTTCTTCTCTATTTTGTCATCTATTTCCATCAAGAAGGAGGATAAGAAATTCTTTTTATCTTTATGTAAAAAAGACATTAAAGAGGTTAAAAGCGAGCTTTATGAAAATAAGTTGTATCGCGGAGAAATAAACATACAATAAAAGGAGAAAGGATGTTAGTTGTAAAATTTCACGATAAGGCGACAATGCTCGAATCAATCGATGCTTTTTGTGCTTTTAGGGGAATAACAAATAAGACAATTTTTCCAGTTCCTGAAAGATTGTCCGATGGTTTATACGAAATACCAATTAACTTCTACTTAATGCAAGCGTATTTGGAGTACCTTCAAAATCAAACCAGGCCTGGAATCAAGGATCGATATGACGTTTGGCTCGTGTACGAAGATGTTTGGGGGTTTTGCTCTGAGAAATGTGTCGTTAACCTGATAGAGAGATTTAACAAAGCAAAAAATGATTATTGGATAGATACTTCATGTGAGATAGAGTCAGTACAATGTCTTGAAGGGCCTATTTATGTTCCCGTCATTGAGCCATCGGAGCTGTACGAAGAGTTTTGGAAATTTGTAAGCTCTAGTTCCTTACTTAGAAAGGCTATCAAGGTAGGTCGTGAAGATACTCGAAAGGAGAAAAGTGGGGGCTAGATTTAGAGAAGGACTTCAACCAAAATTTGTAACTTTTCAAGACTTCATCACTGCTGTTGAGAAATTTAACAAGGAAAATAAGCACAATATCTTAATAGCAGAGTTTAAGTATTTCAGCGATTGTTATAATCTCCAAAATGATTGTTGGTGTCTTCCCGATCTTGGTAAAAAAATAAATATCAGTTGGGATGTGTTTTGTTTTGATTTAAGAAACGATATCTCAATATCCAACAGAAACGAGTTTTGGGAAGAAGAAAAAAGAAAAAAAGAAAGAAAAGAGAGGCTTAAAAACCTATTTTACATAGAATTGTGCAAATAGGTTTAAACCAAGACCGAAGTATATAAAAATATTTCGGTCTTTTTTTATACTAATCATGTAATAACCTTTTAATTATCCGCACTTTCTATTACTATTTATCTCTTATAGAAAAACGTATGGTAGTACCGAGGCTAGTATCAAAGCCAAAGTTGCAACTATTATTACTGCCTTTGTAATGTTTTCTTTTCTAAATAATCTTCTAAACACTCTTCTTAGAGATTTTCTTTTTTCTTTATCTAGCAATTTATGGTTATTCATAAATATAAATATTAATTAGAAAATTACTGTACTTCAAAGAATTTTCTTTTTCCAAACTTAACAATGGTTCCTTTCTTAAAATCAACAATAAGATAAGGATCTGTAATTTTATTTCCATCTATCTCTACCCCACCCTGTTCTACGACACGTTTTAAGTTACTTAAGGAGCTATTTTCATTATCTGTTTGCTTTAAAAACTCTATTATTTGAAGAGTTCCCTTAGTATCTGTTTTTATCATTGATTCTGTTGATATATCTTTTTCTTGTATTGTTTTTTCAAAATGCTCCTGAGATTTCTTTGCTTCCTTTTCTCCCTTTATCATCTTTGTTATCTCAAAAGCCATTAGTTTTTTGAAAATCATAGGATTATCTCCTTTTTTAATATTTTCTTGTATTGACCAAATATCTTCTAGAGAGACATCTGTTAGAAGTCTTAATCCTTTAAGTATCAACTCATCTGGATACGACATGGCTTTACCATAAATATCCTCTGGAGTATCTCCAAGATTTATTCCATTTCCCTTTGTTTTGCTCATTGTTACTGCATCTGGAGCCTCCATTAACTCATGTCCTCTGACAAATTTTTCTTTGTTTATCATTAATCTTGATAAGTTTCTTCCCATCATCATGTTAAATATCTGATCGTTTCCTCCAACTTCCAGATCCACTTCCATTGCTACGGAATCATAACCTTGCATCAATGGGTATATAAATTCCTGTAATCCTATTGGGGTTCTTTCTTTTATCTTTTTTTGATACAGATCTCTTTCTATCATTTGTTGTACAGTAGTTTTAGACATTAAGTTAATTATGTCTTTTAGGTTAAGTTTAGATAACCACTCAGAGTTTTTTTTAAAAATAGCAGGATTATCTCCATCAAATTCAATTAACTGCTCTGCTTGTTTTTTCCACCCCTCCATATTTTTTTCTATATCCTCATTGCTCATGATATTTCTGTATTTGCCATCACTTGGATCTCCTGCGATAGCGGTAAAGTCACCTACTAAAAATATAACTTCGTGACCTAACTTTTGAAGAATTCTAAGTCCTCTAATTCCCATAGCGTGTCCAATGTGAAGATATGGTCCTGATGGATCAAATCCTTGATATGCCCTAATCCTTTCACCGGACATTAGTTTTTGTTTTAATGCATCAACAGAAGGTACTACGGTTTCAACACCTCTTGTCAGAAACTCTTCTATTAATTTTTCATCCTTTAGGACTTTAGACATATGTTATGAGTATATCAAAGCAAAGGTTAAAAGTGGATAAATAGTTACTTAAAATATTTACAAAATGAAAAGCCCTTAAAGATTTATATTTCCTTTAAGGGCTTTAACAAACTATCTCTTACGAATAGACTTGGATCACCACCGCTTTATTTTAATGGTGAAGAGAGGCTCTACATTGTATCTAAAATGATGGGTGCCCTTTGTTTCTAAGGGTTTACCAATAATTTTCACCTTTGACACCTCAGATTTCTTATTTGTTGTGTAATGTAGAACGTAAGTCTCTCCTTCTTCTAAAAACACATTACTACAAAGTTGCGCTTCGTTCGGAATATCGACAGGCTCTTTTGTATCGATACGAAGGGTTCCTATACCCCTTAAAGGGTTCTCCTCACTACTTTCACTACTAATGTTTACCGGGTAATCACTAAATGACATTTTATCTCTCCTTTGAGACACTTTGTTTCAGAAGTATACTATAAGGTTAATAAAATATCAACTTAATGCTTAAAAAACACATTTAAACATTCTGATATAATAAATTGATGAAAAAAAGACATGAACCAAGTTATAAGTCTATACAGAGACTAAAAAGAAAAGGTTTTATTATCCCAGCAGTTAAAAAAACGTATATTTTTATCAAAAAATTACTAGTAAACACCCAATCTAAGTTCTTCCCAAAGAAAAATTTAACATCTACTCAAAGAAAGAAAAAGCTTTATCTTATGACCTATATAGCATCTATATTCTTCGGAATAATGGTAGCTGGAATGTTTTTTGTAATTTTTATGTTTGCATTTTTCTCAAGAGATCTTCCTAATCCAAATCAACTACTGGAGAGAAGTTTCGAGCTTTCTACTCGCTTTTATGATAAAAATGGAGCTCTTTTGTATGAGGTTTATGGAGATAAGAATAGAACTTTAATAAAAATTGAAGATGTGTCTTCTCATGTATCTCATGCGACACTGTCTGTTGAGGATTCTGAGTTTTATCTTCACAAAGGATACTCAATAAGGGGTATGGCAAGAGCCTTAAAAAATACATTTACCGGTGAAGGATTACAAGGAGGTTCCACTATTACACAACAAGCTATTAAAAATACCCTTTTAACACAAGAAAGAACGGTGGTTAGAAAGATAAAAGAATTGATTTTATCCCTGCAGTTGGAAAACAGGTATTCAAAGGATGAAATACTTCAAATGTATTTAAATGAAAGTCCATATGGTGGTTTAAACTATGGTATTTATAGCGCTGCTAAGGCTTATTTTAATAAAGAACCAAAGGATTTAACTTTATCAGAATCTGCGTATCTTGCAGGTTTGACTCAAAGTCCTTCATATTACTCACAGTTTGGGTCTAATCCAGAAGCTGGGATAGAAAGAAGAAACTATGTTTTATATTTAATGCACGAGAGAGGTTGGGTTGCAGGAGATGGTAAAAGATACTATATAAGTGATGAAGAATATGAACAAGCAAGAAACGAAGCATTAAAATTTGATACTGCTAAGATTCCTTTGGAAGCTCCTCATTTTACATATTACGTAAAACAGTTTCTAGTAGAGCTTTTAGGACAAGAGGCAGTTGAAATGGGAGGTTTAAAGGTTAAGACTTCTTTGGATTTAGAAGTGCAAAAACTGGCTCAAGATATAGTTACAAGTGAGATTGATAATTCAAAAAATTTAAACATTCACAATGGCGGTATGGTAGTTTTGGATCCAAGGGATGGGAGTATTCTTGCTATGGTTGGGTCCAGGGGTTATAACTTAGACCCCTCACCTGAAGGTTGCGTATCGGGAATAACAGGAGAAAATAGCTGTAAGTTCGACCCGTTTGTAAATGTGACTTTAACAAAAAGACAACCTGGGTCTGCTATAAAACCAATTACTTACGCAACAATGTTATCCCAAGGTTACACGTTAGCCTACCCGTTTTTGGATATTCCAACACAATTTGAAGGATCTGCTCCAGATAAACCCTACATTCCTGAAAACTATGATGGAAAATTTAGAGGTGTTATGACACTAAGGAAATCTTTAGCAAACTCAATTAATGTAACTGCTGTAAAAGCTTTAAAGATCGTTGGAATTGATAATATGATAGATCAAGCAGAAAAGATGGGAATTACAACTTTTAAAGATAGGGAAAGATATGGTTTAGCTTTAACTTTGGGAGGTGGTGAAACAAAACTATTGGAATTAACCGGAGCATTTTCTGTTTTTGCAGCAGAGGGGGTTTACAGACAACCTAATCCAATTATTGAAGTTACTGACCAAAAAGGAAAAATAATTTATAAACCAACTCAGGTTGACAAGAAAGTATTAAGCGAGGAAGTAGCCTTTTTGATCTCCGATGTTTTATCTGATGATGGGGCAAGATCCGATGTATTTGGAGCTGGAAGTATGTTAAACATCCCAGGAAGACAAGTTGCAGTAAAAACAGGAACTACTGATGATAAACGGGATAACTATGCTATTGGTTTTACCCCTTCGGTTGTAGTTGGTGTTTGGGTGGGAAATAGTAACAACGAAAAGATGAACCCATATGTTGCATCCGGTATATCTGGAGCTACCCCAATATGGAGTAAATTTATGGCCGCTTATCTAAAAGATAAACCTGTTGAGAAATTTGTAAATCCTGAGAATGTAGAAAAAGAAGAAATTGATAAATTAACTGGAGCTTTGCCTTATAAAGATTTTGAGACAAAGAGGGAGTGGTTTGCAAAGGATACTATTCCTACATCTGTTAGTGATTGGTACCAAAGAATAGAGGTTTGCAAGATTGATGGTAGAATAGCAAATGATGATTGTTCCGATGCTGGAGAAACTAAAACAAGAGATTTTGTAAAGATAAAGGCTGAGTTTCCTCAATGGCAAAGTGACGTAGATACCTGGGTAAAGAATAATTATAGCAATGATGAGAAGTACTTCCCTCCTTTGATGGTATCCAAATTAAAATTCGATGGGGATGAGGTTAGTAACAAAGACGATGTTTACACTCAAATAGTTGGAATATCAAATGGAAGTACTGTAAATCTTAATTTTAGACTAAACGCAGAAGTTTCGAGTTATCAGGATGTGAAAAGAGTTACTTTCTATATGGATGATGAAAAAATTGGAGAGGATAGCAGTTCTCCTTATGGTTATAATTTAAAATTATCTTCAGATAAGATAGGAAGACATAGATTTAAAGTTGTAGCAACAGATGATGACGATAACAAAGGAGAACACGAGATTGAGCTTAATGTTGTTGGATACGCAGTAAATTAGGGATAATATAACTATATTTTAGTGTAGTTTGGAAAACTAATAACGATATTAATATATGGATTTAGAAAATCTTGAAGAAATTAAAGGTGAAATAGAAAAAAAACTTGAAAATATCAAGGAAGCTAAGGATTTTGTATCCATAAGACTTGAATACTTAGGAAAAAAAGGAAAGATAAGGCAGTTGTTAGATAAGATAAAGGATTTATCAAGTGAGGAGAAGAAAATATTAGGAGATAGGATAAACAAAATAAAGAACGAAGTCGAAGAAGATTTTAAAAGATATGAGAACAAAATTCAATCTTCAAGCAATTCCAACTATGACGAATTATATAAATCTCTTCCTGGTAAAAAACCCGAAATAGGTCATTTAAATGTAATTACACAAGCTATAACTGAGATTGTAGACGTTTTTAAACCTTTAGGGTTTACTAGAGTAAGGTATCCTGAGGTAGATTGGGAATACTATGCTTTTGAAGCATTGAATATGCCTAAAACACACCCAGCAAGAGACGAATGGGAGACCTTTTTTATTGACTACCCATCTGATGAGAAGCTTGGGAGGCTTGTGATTACACCCCATACTTCAAATGGGCAGATTCACGAGATGCTCAAAGGTAATCTTCCGATAAGAATGTTAAATATTTCAAGGTGCGGAAGAAGGCAGATTGATGTTAGCCATGTTCCTAGTTTCTATCAGTTTGAGGGTCTGGTAATTGATGAAAATATAAGCGTTACTCATTTAAAAGGAGTTTTAAACTACTTTGCTAAGAACTTTTTTGGTGAGGATAGAAAAACAAGATTAAGACCTTATGACTTTAGATTTACTGAACCTAGTTTTGAAGTTGATATAGATTGTGGGGTGTGCCATGGAAAGGGATGCAAGCTATGTAAAAACGGCTGGTTGGAGTTAGGAGGAGCTGGTATGGTTCATCCTAATGTTTTAAAAGCTGGAGGAATTGATTCAGAAAAGTATACAGGTTTTGCATTTGGATGGGGAGTTGAAAGAACATATATGATGAAGTCTGGGACAAAGATAGACGATATTAGACATCTTTTTAATAATGATTTAAGGTTTTTGGAGCAATTTTAATATGAATATATCTATACCCTACTCTTGGTTAAAAGATTATATAAAAACAGATGTAAAAGCTGAGGAAATGGCTAGTTTATTATCATTGCATTCTTTTAGTGTGGAAAAAATTCAGCACGTAGGCGGGGACGATGTTTTTGAAGTTGAAGTTACACCAAATAGAGGAGATGCCTTGTCTGTATTGGGTGTAGCAAGAGAGCTTAAAGTTCTTCTTCCTAGAAATGGTTTTAAATGTGAGTGGTTACAAAAAAATATAAAAACACCTGGCGTGGAATCTAGAGATGACTTAGATTCATTGGAGGTTGTAATTAACGATAATACTTTGGTACCAAGATTTAGTGCGATTGTTTTAAAAGATTTTAAGTTTGGTAGATCTCCTAAGATTATTGAAGAAAGATTAGGAAAGGTTGGAATAAGATCGTTAGGAAATATTGTTGATGTTACAAATTACATGATGATAGATAAAGGACAACCCATGCATGCTTTTGATTATGATAAGATATCAGGTCATAAGATGGTTGTTAGGGAGTCAAAAGCTGATGAAGTTGTTGAGACTTTGGATGGGGTAACAAGAAGGTTGCCGGAAGGAGTGATTGTTATAGAAGATGGAGATGGGAGACTGATTGATCTTTGTGGAATTATGGGTGCTAAAAACAGTGAGGTCGATGAGAATACGAAGAAAGTTCTTCTTTTCGTTCAAGTTTATGATCCGATAAGAATAAGGAAAGCTTCTATGAGCTTAGGGCATAGAACAGACGCAGCTTTAAGATTCGAAAAAGGAATTGATTTTGATGGTGTAATACCAGCCTTGTGGGAATCAGTTAATATGATTTGTAAAATATCAAAGGCTAAAGTTTCTTCAGAACTTATAGATATTGTGAATATTGAAAGAAAAGATAAAGAAATTAAAGTAGATTACGAAAAGATAGATAAAATAGCAGGAATAGATATTCCTAATGACTTTGTTGATAATTCTCTAACAGATTTGGGCTTTGAAAAAGTTTTATCAGATAACGGTATTTTTTTTAAGGTTCCTTCTTGGAGGTACGACGACATAGAAATATTAGAAGATATGTCTGAGGAGGTCATTAGACTTTATGGATACTCAAAATTACCAGATAAATTATTAACTGGAGAAATTCCTAAAACGTTAGTAGACGAAAGCTTCTATTGGGAAGATGTTGTTAGAAATTATCTCAAGTACAATGGGTTTTTTGAATGTTATACATACTCCGGGACTATTGAAAAAAATGTTTCAGAGAACTCTCTAAGAATATCCAATCCATTAAGCGAGGATCTTATGTATCTAAGAACTTCTCTACTTCCCCAGCTCTTGGAAGTTTTAGATAAAAATCAAAGTTATTCTGAAAAGATAAAATTATTTGAATTATCTAGTATTTATTTGAGAAATGATTTTAATAGTTCAAGTGTTCTTCCAGACCAACCGATGATGCTTGGATTAGTTACTAAAGGTATGGACGAGATTTCATTGAAGGGATTAGTTGAAGGATTATTTGAAGAAATGGGAATCATTGATTTTGGTAGTTTTGAAATAAAGAATTTTGGTAATAACAAGCTTGGAGTTGAAATAAATTTCGAGAATTTAACTAAAAAAGCTACAAAATCCAAAACCTATATCCCACTGACTAGTTTTAATTCTATAAAAGAGGATTTAACCTTTGATATTCCAGAAGGAGTTTTATATCACCAAATAGAAGAGATAATACTAAGATCTGATAAAAGGATTTATAAGCTTTTATTTAAGGACATATACAAGAACTCATTAACTTTTTCTATCGAATATTTAGATAGAGAAAAACAAATATCATCCTTGGATACGCAAGAAATTAGAAGAAATATTTTTAATAGATTAGAAAAGATAAACATTAAGTTAAAGGAATAGTTTTTAAATATGTTTTCCCTTAAAGATTTTGGAATTACAAAAAAATTTGGAGTATTGGATAATGGCTCAAAAATTTATCTTTACTCTAAACCTAATATGCCCATATCTACAGCAGTATTATTTGATGCAGGGTCAAAATGTGATCCCGTAGGTAAAGAAGGTCTCGCGCACTTTTGTGAACACATTCTTTTTAAAAGTACAAATAAATTTAAAGATGAGACAGAGGCAGGTTTGTTTTTAGAAAATATTGGAGGACATTCAAATGCCTTTACGGGCGTAGATTTATTGGGTGTTACAGCTGATATTGGAGTTAAGTCTGATTACCCAAAGGTAGTTGATTTTTTATATGAACTAATAAGGGAATCTTTGTTTGAAGAATCAAAAATAGAGATAGAAAGGGGTACAATTCTTGGGGAGATAGCAGATTATGAATCGAACCCTGCTCTTTACATTCAAGATCTTATTCAAAAACAATTATTTCAAGGTACTTATGCTAAAAGAGATGTAGCTGGAGATGGTAAATCTGTATCAAATATATCAAGAGAGGACCTTTTTAGTTTTTATAATTCCAATATTGTTAACGGTGATATGGTCGTAGTTGTAGCAGGAGATATAGATTTTGATGATTTACTAAGTTTGTTTAATAAAAAATTTAAAGACAAGAAGAATATAAAGAAAAAAGCAGATAGTGCTGATTTGGAGATAACTAGAAAGGATCCAGTTGGAATTAAAGTATACGAAGGAATAGACCAGATATTTCTAGGATTTTGTTTTAGAGCTTGCAAATACACAGATAGAGATAGCGATACATTAGATGTAATAAAGACTATGATTGGTGAAGGTTTTTCCTCTTCTTTATTTAGAAAATTAAGAACAGAAAATGGTTTAGTATATTCTTTAGATGTTATTTCTGAGTGTTTAACCGATAGAGGATATTTTTCTGTTTTAACTTCAACTTCAAAAAATAACCTTCAGAAAGTTTTAGATATTCTTAACAAAGAGTTTAAAAGATTAGAAAATGGTGAGATTACAGAAGATGATTTAATTCTTGCAAAAAACAAGATTATTAAATCAAAAATTAGAGAAATGCAAAGCTCGGGAGCCTGGGTTGGATTTCATCTACCTGAAGTTTTTTTTAATCCAGAGAATCCTTTGGATTTATCTGATTATTTAAATAGAGTAGAACAAATTGATTTGAATAATGTTAAAGAAGTTTCAAAGAAATATTTCTCAAATGATAAATGGTATCTAGCTTTATGTGGAGATGTTAAAGAAAGTGATTTTAGTGTTAATTATTAAAGATTTTAATTAAGGTATTAAAGGTTTTTTTTAACTTTATCCACTATCTCATCAAAAGCTTTGGGATCATTTATTGCAATCTCCGATAACATTTTTCTATTTAAATCAATCTTTGCTTTCTTTAATCCATTTATAAATCTGCTATACATAATCTCGTGTTTTGTTAAAGCTGAGTTTATTCTTGCAATCCATAGAGATCTAAAGTCTCTTCTTCTATTTCTTCTTCCTTCAAAAGCATGCTCTCCTGCTCTAAGAACAGCTTCATGAGCTCTTTTTATTAATTTGCTTCTTGTTCCTCTATAGCCTTTAGCTAGTTTTAATATTTTTTTATGTTTTCTGCTGGTCCTAAAACCACCTTTTACTCTTGGCATATTATTTTCTCCTCATGTTATTTGTTAACATTTTCTTAAACATTTTTTTATGTCCTCTATTTTTTTGTTCAATTATTAATGACTTTCTTAACTTCATAGAATTACTCTTTTTCTCCTTTAGATGACCCATACCCACACTTTTCTTCATAAGCTTTCCTGTTTTTGTTATCTTTACTCTTTTAAGTAAAGTTTTATTTGTTTTCATTTTATTCTTAGACATTTATAAATTAACTTAAATCATTCTAAACTAAATTACTTTCCTGTAAATATTGCAGAGATTATGTTACCCATTCTTTTTGGCTCACTTTCGATCTTTGCAACTTCAGATAGATCTTTCTCTATCTGCTTTATCTTTCCAACTGCAACTTCAGGAAACATCGCTTGTCTTCCTCTCATCTTTACAGTTATTTTAACTTTATCTCCGTCTTCAATAAAACCTTTAGCTCTTTTAACAAATCTTTGTATGTCTCCTTGGTCAGTTGTTGGACTTAACCAAAACTCCTTTACATCTGTCTTTTTGCTCTTTACCTTCGATGCAGCAGCTCTCTTTTTCTCTTCATACAAAAATTTTGTAAACTCTGCTACTTTTGCAACTGGGGGATTTGCATTTGGTACAACCAAAATCAAATCCATCTCATCTTTTCGAGCAAGTTCTAGCGCATCTCTAGTCTTCATAACACCAAGATTTTCACCTTTTTCAGAAATAACTCTAATC
>CAZADQ010000002.1:7091-18788 GCA_964483965.1 uncultured Candidatus Saccharibacteria bacterium | reverse complement strand
TAATTTTTCTGTAAAATTAAACATAATTAAAAAAAGTAAAATGAAAGTTCCGTATCTTTGAATATCTACCCACTGAATAGCAAGACTGTTAGGCAAAAATCCATAAACTATTTTATTTCCATCTAGCGGGCCTAAGGGAATTAGATTAAAAAAACAAAGAACTAAGTTATACATAATAGTTAAGTAAAGAAATGCTCCAATCAAGGAATCTGTACCTACTAATCTAATAATAAAAGATAAAAATATAGCTAAAATAAAGTTAGAAAGAGGACCTGCTAAAGATATTAATGCCGAATCTTTCTTTGGATTTTTTAAATTTAAGGGATTAAAAGGCACTGGTTTTCCCCATCCAAAACCAATAAAAAGGAGGAATATTGTTCCTATTGGATCTAGATGGGATTTTGGATTTAAAGTCATTCTTCCCATATTTTTTCCAGTTGAATCACCCAATTTATAAGCAGCAAAAGCATGTGAAAACTCGTGTATAGAAATAGAAATAATTAGTGCACCAGCCAAAAGAGTAAAAACCATTGGGTTTTGGAATAAGAGACTTATCATATTTATGGTATTATACATTACTTTGACATATCTCTTTTCTATTATCCTGTAAGTGTTTATTACGTTATTGAGAATGAAAAAGAATCGTGTTAGAATTGGCGGCGTGAAACAGCTCCTAAAATTTATTAGACAGTCTATAGAAGAGTTTAAAAGGGTCCAGTTTCCTAACAAACAGGAAACAGTGCGTTTAACTGCTTATGTAATTGGAATAAGCATTTTAGCTGGACTTTTAGTAACATTATTTGACTATTTATTTAAGGAATTGTTAACCTTTATAATTACAAAATAATATGGATACAAACGATCAAACAAATACAAATAAAGACACTGATCAAAATGATCTTCAAAGTGATCAGTTAGTTCAGCCACAATCTGAAGATAGGATAGAAGAAACTGAGGAAACAGAGGGAATGAAAGAGGATGAAAAAGAAAAAAGTAATATAGAGACAGAGAAAGAAAATGTAGCTGAAACAACTGAAACAGATGAATCGGTTAAACCTGATGAAGAAGAAAACGACGACGAGGATAATGTCATTGTAATAAACAAAGATATTGATGAGAACGCTCATTGGTATGTAGTTCATACCTACTCCGGTCATGAAAGCAAAGTTGCAATAACATTAAAAGAAAGAATTGAAGCTTCAGGAAATACCGATAAAGTTTTTAAAATATTTGTACCCCACCAACAAAAAATTGTAGTATCTGAAGGAAAGAAAAGATCGGTTGATGAAAAATTATTTCCTGGATATCTAATGGTCTTGATGATAATGGGAGATGATAGCTGGTATATAGTAAGATCAACTCCAGGAGTAACGGGATTTGTTGGAATGGGATCAACCCCTACCCCACTACCTGAATCAGAAGTTAGAACTTTAATGAAATTTGCTAAAATGGAAGCTCCTAAGTTTGAAGCTAAGTTTAGAGTTGGTGATTCTGTAAAAGTTAACGAGGGGCCGTTTAAAGAATTCTTAGGAAAGGTAGATGAGGTTAATGAGGAACAAGGCAAGGTAAGAGTTTTAGTCTCAGTATTTGGAAGAGAAACTCCATTGGAACTAGACTTTGCTCAAATCTCTCAGTTGTAGTAATTTAAAAATAGCTTGATTAAGTTAAGATTATAAGGACAAAATATGCCAGTACAACCAAAAAAGGGTAAAAAAATAAAAGCAATAGTTAAACTAGCCGTAGATGCAGGTAAAGCTACGCCTGCTCCTCCTATTGGCCCCGCTCTTGGACAACATGGGGTTCCAATTATGGATTTTTGTAAGGAATTTAACGCTAGAACTACAAAGATGGAAGGAAACATTATTCCGGTAGTATTAACAGTATATGAAGACAGAACTTTTACCTTTATTACAAAAACTCCTGTTTCTACTCACTTGATTAAAAGAGCTTTAAATTTATCAAAAGGTTCCGCAATTACAAACAAAGAGAAAGTTGGTAAACTAACAAAATCCCAAATAGAGGAAATAGCTAAAGAAAAAATGCCGGATTTAAACACAAACAATATTAGTGAGGCCATAAAAATTATAGAAGGAACTGCTAGATCTATGGGAGTTGAGGTTGAAAAATGAAAAATACAAGAGATATGAAAGAATATTCAATATCAGATGCGGTAAAGAAAGTTAAAGAAGAATCCAAATCTAAGTTTGATGCAAGTGTAGAACTTCACATTAATCTGGATATCGATCCTACTAAGCATAACGTTAGATTTCCAGTTAGTCTTCCTTATGGTACAGGAAAATCCAAAAAGATAGCTGTTTTAACTTCTGAAAAGGTTGAAGGTGTGGAGCTATTATTGAGTGAAGCCGATCTACCTAAAATTGAACAAGGAAAAATAAAACCAAACATAGATTTTGAAGTTCTAATTACAGAACCTAGATTCATGCCTTCATTAGCTAAATACGCCAAAATACTAGGACCTGCTGGGGTTATGCCTAATCCTAAGAACGGTACCGTAACAGATAATATTGCAAAAGCAATTGAAGAAATTAAAAAAGGAAAGGTAGATGTAAAAACTGAAAAACTCGCGCCCCTAATTCACACGATAATCGGAAAGGTTAGTTTCGAAGAAAAAGCATTAGAAGGTAACTTCAAAGAAATAATGAGTATTTTAGCACAAAATAAACCACCAAAAGTTCCCCCACTCTGGATAAAAAGTGCTTATATAACATCATCTATGGGGCCGTCAGTAAAAGTTGAAGTCAATTCTAAATAATCCAATCTAAAAAAATTAATTAATTTTCTTGCTAAAATTTCTTTTAGATACCAACGTGTATATCTACCTTATTTGATAAAACGTAAAGTACGCCTTTATCTATTTGAAATTTTTGTTCTGTACTTAATCCCTTATCAACAATTACATAATCGGTAACTAAAGTAATAAAATTAGTGTGAAAAGGTAGAATATCAAAAATACCTCTCTCGTTAATTGAAGTTACAGTATTAGCAAGACCATTAAATAAATTTTTTTCCTTCGACTTAATAGAAATAAATAATTTTGTCATATTAGGATTATTTATCATATCTTATTAATGTCTTTACAATTTCCTATAAAAATGAATTTATCTTCCGATATGTCATCATACTTACCTTCAATAATATCTTTAACATCATTTATAGTGTCTTCAACTGATACATACACACCTTTTCTTCCTGTTTGCTCTTCTGCACTAAAAAAGCTTTGTGTCATATAATTCCGAACTTTATTTGCTCTTTGATACAATGTTCTGTCTTCTTCAGATAACTCTGACTCGCCAACTAAAGAAACAATTCTTTCAAGTAGTTCTGACTTTTTAAGTAGGCTTTTGGCACTGTTTGCCACATAATAGTGTTTAGATGATACATTGGCTGGGTTAAGTGCACCTGAATCTGAAGATATAATATCTACAGCAGGAAGTCTACCGTCTCTATAGGCGTCTCTAGATAGAACAATTGAGGAATCTAAGTACGCAAACACTGATTGTGCAGCCTGATCAAACAGATCGTCCTCAGGTAGATATATGGCTTCAATCGTTGTAATGGAATTATTATTTTTGGTTACCAATCTTTCGTGTATATGAGCTACTTCTGAAGTCAAAGTGGCTTGATACCCGTCCTCAGAGGGAATATTGTTCATTAGCAAACTGAGCTCATTGCCTGCTTGAGCAAATCTGAAAATATTATCCATAAAAAATAGGACATTTTTTCCTACATCGTCGCGTAAATACTCTGCTACTGTAGTTGCAGCGTGTGCAGTTAAAAATCTGACAGATGCGTTTTCACCCATTTGTCCAAATATCATCGAAACATAAGGAAGAACGCTGCTATTTTTTAGTTCTTCGTATAATTCCTGTCCTTCTCTCGATCTTTCACCAACTCCACAAAAAACTGAAACGTTTTTCTCTGTATCTCTATTGATAATATTATGAAGAATTTCTGTAAGTAATATAGTTTTTCCTACTCCAGATCCTCCGAACAAACCAACTTTCCCACCTTTTAACAATGGGGCAAATAAGTCAATTATTTTTATGCCGGTTTCAAGAAAAGTAGAATCTACACTTGTTTCATCATATGTAGGGGGGTTACCAAATAATTCTAATTTCTTTTCAAATTCAATGTTACCTAACCCGTCCAAATCTCTACCAAAAAGATCCGTAACTCGCCCTAATATTTTCTTACCAACAGGGATTTTTAATTTCTCTCCTGTATCTACCACTACGTCTCCTCTACGAAGAGTTGCTGAATCGGAAAGATTTATACAGTAAAACCTATTTAGCCCCGAAGACTCAACAACTTCTAACACTACGTTTGAATTGTTCTCCAAAGTCAACACATTGTGTATACTAGGTTTTGGATCATCCATAAATTCAACCTCCAATACAACATCTTTTATATTTACTATCTTTCCTTTATTTTTCTCTATCTCCATAAAATACCTCCAAAAATTCCTGCCTGTAAACTAGAATTTATATCCTTGTGTTTAGCTTTTTTTATCTTAAAATCTGTATCGTAAATTCTTGTACCGACATTATCAGCAGCTTTATCTAAACTCACCATTCTAGAAGCAAACTTACTCAAGCTAGATTCAAAAACAGTTTGCTCAAATATGAGGGAGGCAATTTGCTTCTCAAAATGTTCTGCTACTTTCTCTACTGAGGGTTCAAACAAAAATCTAGTGTCATAACTATCTAAACTTTGCTCAATTTTCATTAACTCACCTGTTACAGCGGTCTTCATTGCATTTTGGGATAAAATACTCTTGAAAACACCGTGATAAACTATGATATTAGTGTAATCAATAACATAATCTAAAATGTCTTCTACACTTTCGTAGTCAAGACCTGTGTCAAGCATATCGAAATATTTGTAGTTTTTTTTGATTTTTAGTTCGTCAAATAACTTCTGTCCCACTTTTCCAACCAAAACAACATCTGTATCAGATTCCAAAACATCTGATTTAAAAAGATCAAACGTCCATCTAACTATATCCCCGTATAACCCAGTATTTGAAGAAAGGAGGACAGAAACTGTCTTCCCATTGGTGTTTAATATGTCATTTCTTGCCTTACCTTTTAACGAATCCCTATAAATATTATAAGCATAAGATATATAAGCGAAGGCTTCGTTTAAACCTTGCATAAATTCTCTTCTTTCTAGGATTGACTTTTTAACTTTTCTCATTCTCAAAGCTGATATTTCCTCGTAAGCTTCAACCATGCTCAAAAAACCTGTAAGAGATTCTAATTCAATTTCTAAGCTTTTTACTCTTCTCATACTTTTGCCCTCTCCATATAATCTATCAACTCCTTATGTTTAGCACTCACCTTTCCAAGAAGAGAGTTAAAATCCTCACATGAATCAATAAGCTTAGTTATCTTATCTCTAAATTCTGGATCTTTATCAAAAAGGCCTTGGGCTTTTGACCTGTAAAATCTTATCTTCCCAGATGTTTCTTCTTTTAATAAACCTGACCATATAAGTACAAATAAAATGGTTTGAACATCCATTGAATATATTTCCTCTGTTGTTTGATCAAAAAACTGGTCAAGTTTTTTTCCCATCTCTATGGTAGATTTTATTCCCTCGTTTAGCTCTGCACCAAAGTGGATAAATCTTTCTGTTTTTCCATGAAGATAAAAGAAACTTGATAGCTCCCTATTTATACCCCATCTTACTTGACTTTGGGTTTGTCTACCAACTCTTGTTACGGATAAAAAATAATTTATAGCAGGTCTTTTTCCCGATTTAAATATTGATTGATCAAAGAAAATATGGCCATCGGTAATAGACATAAGATTAGTTTGAATGTAGCCTGTTATATCTCCTTCTATGGAAGACGCAACAGGTAAACAAGTAATTGAAACAACTTTACTTCCTACCTTAAAATTTCCCGCTCTTTCTAACAACCTAGCATGGGCATAGAAAACATCACCTGGGTAAGAGTCTCTCCCAGGAAATTTCTTTGAAATGAGAGATAATTCTCTGTAATACTTAGCATGAGTTGACAGGTCATCTAGAGCTAAAAAAACATCTCTTCCCTTGTCTCTAAAATACTCTGCTATTGTCATTGCTGTGTAAGGTGTTAAGTAAATATTTGCGGGTGAGTCAGACGAGGCAGATCCTACTATTACTACGTTTGATCTAACACCATGTTTATCTAGAAATTTCTCTACCATTTTTATTGAATGTTTCTTCTTTCCTATCCCAGCGTAAATACAAACGGATCCTCTCTTTGCTTGCGATAATAAAGTTTGCAAAACAAAAGATGTCTTTCCAGTGTTCCTATCACCTATGATCAACTCCCTTTGACCCATACCTAAAGGTATTAACAAGTCAACTAGTGGGACACCGGTTTCTAATGGTTTATCTATTCTTGCCCTAAGATTAATTGGTGGTGGGGAAGCATCTATGCTTCTAAATGAATCTATACCACTTATAACTTTATTCCTATACATAGACTCTCCCAAGGAATTTATAACATTTCCAAGAAGACCTTCACCTACTGGAATTTGCAGTATTCCATCTGATCTAGAAACTTTCTCTCCAACAGTAACTGGGTCTGTACCAAAAGTCATTACTTCAACATAATCCTCTGATAGAGAAGTAGTTATACCCATACAACCAGATTCAAAAAATACAACTTCAGATAATATAACATTAGGCAACCCTTTAACATAAACAACAGGGTGGTTGACTTTTTCAACAAAGCCAATCTCTTGATTTGAATTCATACACTCAATAAATTTTTCTTTATAAGTATCTATTAATGACATCTTCTGACACCAGACAATTTGAGACATAATCTCCCAGGGATAAATTAATATACTTACCATCTAAATAGAGCCTAGCTCCTTTCTCAATTGAGTTATCAACTGTAATATCCATCAAAAAATCTTTTCCCCCGTCTCCGTCTAAAGAATTTATTGAATCAGATGTAGAAAATAAAGCGTATATCTCTTCTATAAATTTTTTTGAAGGTTCAAAAGATATTTCTATCTTAACTATCTTTGCGTTTTTAATCTTATTCTTATAATAATCTATCTTTTTTCTAATATTTTTCATAGATTTCTCTTCGTCTAAGCTTCCATCTAGCTCTTTTTCTAACATATCTGACCACTCAGGTTTATTCTCTCCATAGGTATCTGATAAATATTTTTTAACAATAAAGTCTGCTGTTGTATGAGTGCTGTTAGACAGTTTATCCAAAAATTTAACAAATTCATTTGCTTCTTTCTTTGTTTTTATTACTTTTGTAATATTTTCCTCAATATTTAGCATATTTATATTCTTTTTACTCTCTATTAAAAATTAAACCTCTCTACTCCTCTTTTAAGCCTTATGATTTTATAAATTAAAGGGAATTTTAATTTAATTATTTTAAATAACATATAAAAAATAAATTAAGAGTCTTTTTTTATCCCTGATTTCTCAATTTCCTCTTTTAACATATCTAAAATTATTTTTTCATATTTTACTTGATCTAATTCCTGACCTATCACCTTAGTATATGTGTTTGATAATATATCGAATATCTTGTCATTTAAGCTTTTTATCTTCTTATCTTTATACTCACTAATCTCCTCATCAACTCTAGAATATTCCGCCTTTATCTTCTCTTCAAGGGCTTCTTGAGCATTTAGTGTTTCCTTTTTTATTATTTCTTTAAATTCATCCACACCTAATAAAGCCTCTTGTTTAATAGCACTGGTAACTTCATATAAAGTTCTTATATTCTCTTGTTTTCCTTCTTCAATAGCTTCTCTGTAGGAGCTCAATAATTCTTCAGATAAATTATCAAGTGCCTTCTCCTGCTTTGAGTATATGCTTTGGACATTCTCTTCGAGCTTCTTTCTATTCTCCTGAGATATAGTGTATGAACTATCTAATAACCCCTGCGCTTTAACTTGTGCCCTACCTAATATTTTTAAAGAATCGGATCTAGCTTGATCCAAAATTCTCAAAGCGTCTTGATAGACCTGGCCACCAATATCTTCGTCATAAGGAGCTAACTCATTTATCATTTTCTTTTTTATTCCCAATCTGCTTGATCCAAAGGTCAATTTTCTTTTGGATAAAACAATAAAAGCGTAAGAAAAAAGAATAAGAGATATATAAAAACAAGCAAACATTATGAAATAAATGGTATTTGAACTAGAGAATAGAAAATCATCAGTAAAATAAATAGGCAGTCTTGTGTTCATATCAATATTATAAACATAGAAAGTCAAAGAATCTAGTGTAAAACAAAATTAGATTATGAGTATAATGTAAGCAAACAATAATCCCATTGCCATAATTATAAATGTTAGTATAAAGTTAAAAAATATTACTCTTCTTATAGAAGCTCCAGCCAAAGGGTTTCTCCCTAAAGCCTCAACACTCATACCAGTTATTCTTCCAAAAGATGTAAATCCTATGACAAAAGATGCAAATACAACCAAAATAGCTAATAAGTACCTTAACGCCTCCATAGGTGTCATAAATGTAGATGTCAAACTATTTCTTAATACATCTAGAATGTTATCACTAACACCTTTACCCATAAAGCTGGTCTTAATATCTAATAAAACGTATATTTGACCTATATCTTCAGCATTATTAGAAGTATAATCTTCTAACGCCATTCCTATCATCTGACCACTTTCAGTTGCCTTTACTCCAACTCCTGGAATTTCTGAACTTGTTATTAAATCACCTTCTTTTATTTCACCATTTTTTGAAGATACATTTAATAATACCTCCCCTATTGATGTCACTAATTTAGATTGTTCCAAATTTAAATCTTCAAAAGAAATAGACGGATCTTCTACAATTACACCAAACATTGCTGTGTCATAAGGCTTGGATGAAAGTATATACTTACCTGCCTCATAGCTCACAATATCCCCCGATTTACCACTATTGTTATCCATGGGAACGGTAACAGCATATTCATAGGAAATGGCATAAGATTTAATTAGAACAAAAAAAGCAACAACAACAAAACTTCCTACTTTTATTTTCCTAAATACATTTATTAGCAGCATTATCATTAAGCGTAAACAAAAACCACACTATAGTCAAGCCAGCCCTATCAACAATGAAGATAAAGGGTACAAAGACTGTTATAACGTCTATATCAACAATCTAACTAACCAACAACAGAGAGAAGACTGTTGAAGTAATCAAAACAATAAATTAAACCTTAACAAATATTGTATTAACAATGTATATACGTGTCCAACATTTAACAAAATATATAAAAGATTAGAGCTAATGAGTACTAAATATATACAGAAATTCAAAATTTATTTTACAGTGACTTTAAAAGAGTCTTTTAAGGTTAATATGCTCATCAAAATAAAAGACAACAGTCTGAAAAACCAATGTGCAACCTTCTTTTACAATTTAACATACTATAAGATTTATACTAGTTAAAAAAATAAAATAACATAATATCAAAAACCTTAGATAAAGCTAACGAATGTTTAGAGTAACATATTTGATCATAAATTAGTAGAAAATAACTACACCAAATATCAATAAATATAAAATTACTACCAGCACAGTTATGGTAAAGGTTCATAGTAAAAGTTGATTTGATAACAAATATATAAGTATAAATACATTAAAATATTAGAAAAACGTACAACTAAAAAAGCAATAATAAATGGGTGAGTAAATTGATACTTCAAAACCTTATCAAAAGTTGTTATTTAAATAAATGTACTTGACAGAGCCTGTAATATTGCTTAATATTTTATTAACCTTACTAAGCATTATTGTAACAATATTTAGTAAAGTTTTTTTTCATGAGCCTGCCTGCCCAAGAAAATCTACAAGAAAATACAAATTCTCAATACAACTTTCATAAGTCGAATTATTTGAAAGTTTCTCAAGCTGCAAAAATTTTAGGAATATCCCCCTCCTCTCTAAGAAGATTTGAAGAGGATGGGAAAATTTCATCTGAGAGATGCGTTGAGAATAATTACAGAGTTTATAGATTAGATTTAGTAAATAGATTAAAAGAAGAGTTAGAAGAGAGAAAAGATTTTAAGAAAAATAAATCAGAAGTTAGAAGAGACAACAAGATCATTGCAAGCTACAACATAGCAAATGTAGTCAAAGGAAACACAACAACCCCGAATTTAACAACTAAAAAATCTATAGATAAAGCAAAAATAACAGAAAAAAAGCACATAACACCGATTGTCATAGGAAAGAAAGTAGAACAAATAGGATTCTCAAAAAATGATGAGCCACGAAAAACCCCAAATAGCCTAGCTAATCCAATGACGCAACCTAACCTATATATTAAACCGACATATAATGACAATGAACGTATCTTATACAAACAAAAAACAACACGAAATCCTTTCCGTATGCCAAAGTATGTTTGGAGAGTTGGAACTTCTTTAGCTATAGCATCTTTCATAATAATATTGTTTTCTTCATTTAACACCCCTTCAAAGCCACTGCTAAATATTAAAAATGTTTTATCTTCGGTATCTCACAGAATTAAATTTTCCAAGTCACGAGATTTTATAGAGGAAAGAAAAATTGAATACGAAAATGTACTGGCAGCAAGAACTAGGGTATCTGATTTCATTCAAAATTTTAATTTACCCATATATTTCAAGAAAAATGCAACATTCGAAGTAGGGTTAGATACTACTGATGTAAGATTCAACGGGACAGGAACAATATACAATCTCCAAGCAATAGATGAAGTAACTAAGAATACTCTTGAACTATCCTTAAGCATAGATGGTGAGGTAACTGGAACAAACATGAGGAACACTGTTATAGCAAATGGTGTTATTGATGAAAATAAACTTTCCGATGAGATATCATACGACGGTAATTTTGATTTTGCAGAAGGATCCTTGTCTCTTGAAGGAACTCCAATTGAAGCAACTGCAGATGAAATAAACTATCTATCTGATATGGAAGTAGCAACAGGTGGAATACTTTTTGGAGATGGAAGCACAATAGCACAGGATGTAACTTCTCTATTCTGGGATAACACGAATAAAAGGTTAGGTATTGGAACTGATACACCAACTGGTGATGTGACAATTACACCATCACAAGCAGCAGCTTTGCAAATAAACCAATATGGTACGTCAGCAGGTAGTACAGGTGAAGTGAGATTTACAGAACTTACGACAAATGGTGATAACTATACAGGATTTAAGGCTCCTGACAGTTTGTCAGAGAATATAATATATACACTACCAAGTGGTACACCCTCGGAAGACTGGGTACTAACATGGAAGCCCGGTAATCTTCTCACTTGGTCATCGTCAAATGGAGACATTTCTGCGGTAGGTTCTGTAGAAAGCGGGAGAGTCTTTAGTGATTTAAGTGCTGATGATCAGTGGTTAGGGCTTGGAGAACTAGCTGGAAGAATAGAATTTGATAACCAAACTATAGATGAGATAAATTTCTTAGATACAAGAGTAGGAATAGGAACATCGACTCCCCAATACACACTAGATGTAGACGGTACAATATCAACTACTTCATTAAGAACGACAGGCATATACATATCAGGTACACAAGTTACAGCATCAGCTGCTGAGTTAAATGTACTTGATGGAATTGCATCAACCTTAACATCAACAGAGCTTAACGTACTTGATGGAATTGCAGCAACCTTAACATCAACAGAGTTAAATT
>CAZADQ010000002.1:4217-6991 GCA_964483965.1 uncultured Candidatus Saccharibacteria bacterium | reverse complement strand
TACCATAATACCTATCTTCTCTGTTGACTCAAAAGGAAGATTAAATCTAGCATCAACTGCTGCAGGAGCATTTGATACCGCACGTTCATTCTATAGTGGTTTAACAGTATCAGGTACAGGGGTTACCTTAGGTGGAGCATTAACACAAAGTACAACAATAACTCAAGATGCTGCAGAATCTTTAACATTTGCAAATTCATCTTCTGCAAATACAATATTTAACTTAATATCAACTGGAGACTTTGATATACAAGATAACGGAACATCAGTCTTTTATGTTAAAGATGATGGAAAGATAGGAATAGGAACAACTAACCCAACATATAAGCTGCAGGTAGCAGGATCATTTATGGCTACAGACTACTTCAGTGGATCAGGTACACAAGGAGCATCAACAACAGTTAGTGGATTAACATTCCAAGACGGTCTTTATACATCAGGAACAATATCAGGATTCCTAACAACAGAAACATATCTAGGAACAGTAACAGCGGTAGGTTCAATGACAACAGGAGATACATTTAACTCTTCCTCTGCTTCAGGTCAGTGGTTAGGTTTGGGTGCAGCTGCTGGAAGAATTCAATTCTATGATTCAGGTACTGATTCTATAGCACTTATGGGAGCTAATATAGGTCTTGGGACTTCAAATCCTTCATATACCCTTGATATAAGTGGAGATCTAAGATTAACTGGAAGATTTTATGACAGTAATAGTTCAGCTGGAACTAACAACTGGTATCTACAATCAACAGGTACGGGAACAATTTGGACTGATTTATCATCATCTCTTCTTCCAATAGGAACTGAAGGACAAATGCTATATAACAACTCAGGAACATGGACACCTACTTCTGATATTTATTGGGATGACACTCTTTTAAGATTAGGTATTGGAACTTCGAGTCCGTCAGCTACATTAAGCGTAGCCGGAGATGAGTCCGCAATAAGTAATGATACAGGGGATATAACCATAACACCTGCTAGTAACTTAATAGTAAGTCAGGGAAATGTTGGTATTGGAAATTCTACTCCTGGAGCATATAAGCTTAATGTAACAGGATCATTTATAGCTACAGACTACTTTTCAGGAGATGAAACACAGGGTGCTGAATACAGCACCTCAGGTCTTGTATTTAAAGATGGTTTGTATGTATCAGGTACATTCGGTGGTACGGATACAAACACAACATACACAGCAGGAAACGGACTTACCTTGTCTGGTACTCAAGTACAGTTAGGTGGAACATTATCTCAATCTACATCTGTTGTAGCTGGAAACTTCGATATGATATTTAATATGTCAGGTACGGGAGATTTCAGAGTACAAGATGGAGGCACTGACGTCTTATTCGTATCAAGTGATGGAAAGATAGGAATAGGAACAACTAACCCAACATATAAGCTGCAGGTAGCAGGATCATTTATGGCTACAGACTACTTCAGTGGATCAGGTACACAAGGAGCATCAACAACAGTTAGTGGATTAACATTCCAAGACGGTCTTTATACATCAGGAACAATATCAGGATTCCTAACAACAGAAACATATCTAGGAACAGTAACAGCGGTAGGTTCAATGACAACAGGAGATACATTTAACTCTTCCTCTGCTTCAGGTCAGTGGTTAGGTTTAGGAGCAACTGCTGGAAGAATATTATTTAACAGTGCTGCTACGGATACCATATCTTTGATGAGTGCAAACGTAGGAATTGGTACATCTAACCCAACATCCAAAATAGAAATAATAGGATCAGGAACAGGGTCGGATACTTCATCCCTGCTTATAGCAAACGCATTAGGAAATACAACACTCTATGCACAGGATAATGGGTACATAGGTTTAGGAACGACAAACCCTCAGTATATATTAGACATATATTACCCTTCAAGCTACCGTTGGATAATTGGAGAGATAGAGTATATTCCTGATGATAGTCCTGGTCTAAATGATATTACAGCCGGGGGAACATTTACTGGATCTGAGCCGACAACTTACATAGTTTATATCGATTCAGAAGGAACTCCAGATACATTTTCTTGGTCTGATGATTTTTTTAATACTTCAACGGATAATGTGCCTATCACAGCAGGAACCGCACAATCCTTAAGTAATGGTGTGACAGTAACCTTTAGCGCAGGTACTGGACACACTCTTTACGACAGCTGGCAGTTTGAGCTAACCTCAACAAATAAAACTAACTTGTTGGGTATACAGAATTGGGTGGGAGAGTATATTTTCCATGTTGGTAATGATGGGTATGTAGGAATAGGGACTTCAAATCCCACAGCAAGTCTAGAAATAGCTGGATCTGATCCAGATGCAGACCTATTAAGAATAAAGGATTGGTATGGAACTGATGGTTTGTTTGTAAACTACGAAGGTAAAGTTGGTATAGGGACAGAAGAAATTGTAGAAATGAATACTTTACAAGTAGAAGGGCGTACTTGGCTCAATGGATTATTAACAATTGGATCACACGTTTACACAGGATCCCCATATCCAGGAGATCTTAATAGTAAAGTTCACATAGTTAGCGCTGATTTCATATACCCTAACTATGTAGAGGACTACTTGGGTAATAAACAAGGAAAAGATAATGATAATAATAAAGGGCTTTTATTGTTTCAAAATTTTGATTATGGAGTAGCTACTGACTTAAACTGGAACTTTGGCGGTTCGTTCAATGCTCAGCTAGATACCTCCTCTAGTTCAAGTTCTTTATCAAACGTTGTAGGATTAGAAGGTCTAGGCATTATTCTCCAAGGAAAAGCAG
>CAZADQ010000002.1:0-4207 GCA_964483965.1 uncultured Candidatus Saccharibacteria bacterium | reverse complement strand
AATAGGGGTAAAAGGAGTGGGAACAGCAGGTCTAAATCAAAACACAGCTAATGTTAATAGTATGTATGGTGGTTACTTTGAAAGTTATACAGGGGGATGGGAAATGGGTCCGGGTATAGCCCAAAATGCTTATGGTATTTATTCTCATGTATATGAGGATCAGTATAGTAACACTATAACTAATGGTTACGGTATTTACTCTAAATGCGAAAATACAGAAAAATGTTATGGTATTTATATCGACTCAAATGATTTGGGACTATATGTAGAATCCGATGATAATAACTATTTAGAGAGTGCACTACTTATTGGAAGTAGTACACCGAATGGATATAAATTAGAAGTTTCGGGAACAGCAGATGCCTTAGCTAAATTTTATTCATCTGACGATTTAGCTCAAATATTACTGTCAGATAATGACACAACAGGATATTTTAACGTAAAAGATGGAATATTATCTCTAGGAAGGGCAAATGGATTATCTTCAAGTAACTTAAATATTAACTCATCTGGTAATGTAGGTATAGGTAATACAACACCAGGAGCATACAAACTTAATGTTGCAGGATCATTTATGGCTACAGACTACTTTGCAGGAGATGGGACACAAGGTGCTGATGCAACAGTATCTGGACTTGTCTTTAAAGATGGTCTATACACATCAGGAACAATATCAATAACAGATACAAATACAACATACACAGCAGGAAATGGACTTACCTTATCAGGTACTCAAGTACAATTAGGTGGAACATTAGCTCAATCTACATCAGTTGTAGCTTCAAACTATGACATGATATTTAACTTAAATGGTACAGGTAGCTTTGATATACAAGATAGCGGAGTATCCTCACTTTATGTTAGTGGTTCAAGTGGAAATGTTGGTATAGGGACTACTAATCCTGCAGAAAAACTTGATATTGTAGGTGGAAATATTAGAACAGATTCAAGTTTGATAAGTGGAAACGGGATTTTTGGATACGGACAAGGAACAGGAGTAACCGACAGGTTAGGTGGTCAAGCTAAATTTATGACAGGGACAGGTTATATCTACTTTGAAAGATACAATAGCGGAGTTAGTATGGATGATTCAACTGGAAATCTAACAGGATACGCATATTCAGATGATTTAGGATGGATAACTTTCGGAACAGATGAAAATACAAACGGTCCTGTTAATGTAAATTTAACTACAGGAGCAGTTACAGGTAAAGCTAAGGTAATAAACTCAGGATCATATGTTGATTTCACAAACTATAGTAGTAATGTAACTGTTAACTTAGAGACAGGTATTTTCAGCGGTTACGTATGGTCAGAAGATGCAGGTTGGATTGACTTCTCAGACACAGGAGTTTACTTTAGTAACAATACAATAACTACGTATGCTTCAAACCAAGACTTGTTTATCAATCCTGAGGGAGACGGGGTTACTTATATAAGTGGAAATGTAACAATTGATGGAGCAGTATACGCAAATGCTTTTTCAAGCAACTCACCTCTTCTATTACAAACAGCAGGAACAACTAGAATTTATATAGATGATGAAACCGGCTACATAGGAATCGGAAATACAGATCCTCTATACGATCTACATCTTACTGGAAATATGTATTTAACAGGTGGGATAATTGCAGATGGATCAATAAAACCTCAAGTGTTTTTAAACATAAGCAACGATGAGTGGGATTCAATTAATATTGGACTTAGTTTAGGAGTAAATTACACGACTTCCTCTAAACCTGCCTTCACAACATCGCTTTTGCTTAAAGAAAATTATGGTGCTAGCGGTTTTGAATTGGCTGGATACTACAGCACCGCCAGTACTTTTTATGGAAGGACTCATAATGATAGCGGTAGTTGGAATTCATGGGTTACTTTTACAACAAGTGCTTATTCAGACCTACAACTAAAGAAGGATATTGTTCCAATAGATGATGCTCTAGAAAAAATAATGGCCTTAGAAGGTGTTTATTTCAACTGGAGGGCTGACGAATACACAGGATATGGTTTTGATGATCAAAGACAGATAGGTATGATAGCTCAAGAAGTCGAAAAAATATTCCCTCAGTTAGTAACTACCGATCCAAATGGATTAAAAACCTTAGAGTATAGAACCTTAACTGCCCTCTTAATCCAAGGGGTAAAAGAGCAACAAACTCAAATAGAAGACCTTAAGGCAAGTATACTTGGAATAACAGAAACTTCAGAATCTACTGAATCGGAAGATACAAGTCTTTTATCTCAAATGCAGGCATTATTTGATGAATTTAAATCTTTCGTGTCAACTCTTGGTATGACCACTCAAACAGATGAGTTAGGAAATGAGTTCTTAGTCATTAATTCTGATGTAAACATACTTGGAGATGTATCCTTAACAGATCTTAACGTCATGGGTAATTTACAAGCTGGGGCAATAACAATAGACACAATAGAAAACTCCATAGATATACTTGGAGTACCTTGCTACAACTCAGAAACCAATACCAAGAATGAAGAGTTATGTATAGATCAAACACTTTATTTACAAAAATCAAGTGCAGGAAATCTTGATATCTTTGATGGAAAACTCGTTATAGAACCTGATGGAACAATGAAACTAGACGGCTCTCTTGAAGTAACAGGAAAAGTTACAGCTCAAGATGTGGAAACAACTCAAATAAATATAGATTCAACAAATGTTGCGTCCGCATCAGCCGGAAAGATAACCATACTTGCTGGAGAAACATCAGTTCAAGTTCAAACAACCGCAGTTACAGAAAACTCAATAATTATGGTTACACCTGAAATACCAATAGCTGTTGGTAGCAAATACATAGAACCAGGAGTGTTTGAAATAGCTTTAAAGAATCCTGAATTAGAAGATTTGCAAGTATCCTGGTTTATAGTAGGTAACTAGACTATGACAATCTTCCTATTAGTAAAAATAAAAGCACTTGTAGTACCTATAATAAAGAGGTTTAAGAAATCAATTTTTATACATAGAGATATTAATAACAATTACTATCAAAATGAAAATTTGATGAAAATTATTTTTATTTTAGGCTTTATAAAAATTGTAAGGAATATCGAAAAGACACTATTAAAAACAAGGGAAGGGTGGTTTAAAAAGCTGAGAATGTTATTAAAAAGCATAAGAGTGTCTCTTGGCAATACTTTACCTCTTATCTTTTTATACTGGCTAATAAACGTATATCGTATAATTTTTATACTCAATATTTCAAATATTAATAAGTATTTTTCTAAAAGTATTAAATATTATTTATTTAGTTTAATAAATACAAAGAAAAATAGAAAATCTGAAAGAGAAAATAGATCAGCAGATCTTATCAATAAATTTGAAAGGATGTTTAACAGTGCTTTCAAAGTTATTTACAAAAATATTTCAGATAATAAACCTATAGAATTATTGCAGGATAAGCTGATAGCTACTTGGAAGAAAAGGATTTATTTTTTATGTCACAAATATTTTTGCAACTTGACGAAAGAAAGTAGTTTAAAATATGTTTTTTTATCGATATTCTTTTTGCTTACATTAACAATATTGTCTTATAAAGGTACATATGCTATGCCAGCTGTTGATAACTTTACAACTGCAACAACTGTGCCCGGAAGCAATATTATACTAACCAAACCTAATAGCGTGGCAAGTGGTGACTTGCTTTTAATATTTGTTGGTAATGACAATGCTACTACTACTGATCAGTGGAATAACACAAATTATAAACCCTCTGGTTTCACACTAATAAATGAATCTGGAAATAGCACAGACGACGCTCACGCAGGAGCATTTTATAGAGTTGCCGATGGTAGTGAAGAAAGTACTATAACCGTACCTACACAATCAAATAATGATACGTGGGGCTACTATATTCGTGTTACTGGCGCAGCGGCTCCAATGCACGTAATAGGTGCTGATTATAACTCTGTAGCAACCTTGAGCTCTTTTCCTGTAACCAGCATAACAACAACAATAAACAATACTTTAGCTTTTTATGTTTTGTCAACGGATGGTGGAGATATGAGTCCGTTCAGCATTTCTTCAACAGGATGGACAAAAAGTGCTGAAACAAATGCAGGAACAGGTAGTGGAAACACTGGTGGAACTTGGGGAACTAGATCTATGGTAACTGCTGGTACTTCGGGGAATGCGGTAGTGAAAATTGGTACTGCAAATGCTGATGGTGGTGCTGGATTTCAATTTGCGGTT
>CAZADQ010000001.1:15978-22599 GCA_964483965.1 uncultured Candidatus Saccharibacteria bacterium | reverse complement strand
TTTTTAAGCTTTTCTAAAGCCTCAATTGTACATCTAACATTTAAAAGTTTGTTATTAGAACCCAAAACTTTTGAAGAAATGTCCTTTATACCAGCAAGATCAACAACTATTCTCACGGACCCACCGGCAATTATACCTGCTCCCTCAGGCGCAGGTTTTAAAAATACCTTGGATGCTCCAACTTTTGCAGTAACTTCGTGAGATATGGTTTTACCTATCATTTTTATCTCATGCATTTTATTTTTAGCAGAAGCAACTGCCTTCCCTATTGCATCAGCAACATTCTTAGCTTTTCCATAACCGTAACCTACCTTACCAGACCTATTCCCAACCACAACTAAAACTGTAAATCCGATAGCGTTTCCTCCCTTGGTTTTTTTGGAAACTCTTTTTATCTCAATTATCTTTTCCTCAAACTCACTTATCTTTGTTCCTTTAAAACTCTTATCCTCATTTCTTTTACCTAATCTATCATCTCTCTTCATAGCTTTAATCCTCCTTTTCTAGCACCATCGGCCAAAGATTTTACTCTACCGTGATATCTATAACCATTTCTATCAAAAACTACTTCTTTTATATTCTTTTCTAAAGACATTTCAGCAATTTCTTTACCTACTTCAAAGGACTCTTCAATCTTTGTCATTTTTTTTGTCTCTTTAATTTTTTGGGAAGTTAAAGCAACTAAAGTATTACCTTTCTCGTCATCAACTACTTGGGCCTGTATATACTTGTTTGATTTAAAAACACACAGTCTTGGCACAATAGAAGTTCCAAAAATCTTATTTTTAACTCTAAGTTTTCTTTTCTCAATATTCTTTTTTCTTAATTTAACATGATACATATTTACGCAGCTCCCCCAGAACCAACTTTACCTGCTTTTCCAGCTTTTCTTCTTACAACCTCACCTTCGTATCTTATACCTTTGCCTTTGTAAGGCTCTGGCTTTCTAATTTTTCTTATTTTAGCTGCTGTTAAACCAACCAAATTTTTATCTATTCCTGATATTGTTATATGAGTATTATCAACAACCTGAAACTCAACCCCTTCAGGAGCTTTATAATCCACAGGGTGAGAAAATCCAACAGTCAGATTTATCTCATTTGGTGAGACTGATTTTGCTCTATAACCTACTCCAACTAACTCAAGTTTCTTTTCGAAGCCATCTGAGACTCCTTTTATCATATTGGATATTAAAGCTCTAGTCGTACCCCACATAGCAGGAGATTTTTTGCTTTTTCCAACCATCTCTACTTTAACAAGCCCTTCCTCTATTTTTACAGTCACATCTTTTTCAAATCTTAACGATAAGGTTCCTTTTCCCCCTTTTACAATAATCTCATTACCGTTTATATCTACGGTAACTCCTTGAGGTATTTCAATTGGCATTTTACCTATTCTACTCATTTTTAATAAACCTCCCCTAAAACTTCTCCACCAAGCTTTTTCTTATACGCCTCATCTCCGGACAATATACCTCTAGATGTAGATACTAATAAAACACCAAGTCCTTGTAGTACTGGTTTTAAATCCTTGTAACCTCTGTAAATTCTTCTTCCAGGTTTAGATATTCTTTTAACGTGTGATAGTTTTATAATTCCATCTTCTTTTACAAATTCTATGTGTATCATTTTTATGGAGCTCTTCTCTTTTTTAAATACTTTAATATCTTCTAAAAATCCCTTACTTTTTAAAACCTTAGCAATAGATTCACATTCTTTAGAATATCTTATTTCTAAGGTAGATCTACCTGCCATAGAGCTATTTTTTAATGAACTTAACATATTTGATATTCTATCCATACTCATATTACCAACTAGCCTTTCTTACTCCGGGAAGCTCACCTTTATGAGCCATTTCCCTAAAACATTTTCTGCATATTTTAAACTTATTCATGTATCCCCTTGGATTTCCACACAAAGAACATCTAGTATACTCTCTAGTACTAAACTTCTGTATTCTTTTATGTTTTGATATTAATGCTTCTTTAGCCATATTATTTACTCCCTTTTTCCTCTTCCTCAGCAAAAGGAAAACCCAACTCTTTAAGTAAAAACCTATTCATTTCAGTATTCTTTGAGTTAAAAACAATCGTTACCTGCAAACTTCTTATTCCTTTAGTTGTATTTGGATTAACCTCGGGAAATATAACATGTTCTCTTATGCCAACGGAATAGTTTCCGTTCTGATCAAAGGAATTAGGACTAAATCCTCTAAAGTCTCTAATTCTTGGAAATGCTATGTTTATAAGCTTATCAAGAAAAGACCACATAGTATCTCCTCTTAAAGTAACGGAGTACCCAACAACATCATTCTGCTTTATTTTAAAACCAGCCTCAGATTTTCTTGCCTTTCTCTCATAAACTTTCTGTCCAGCAATATTTGAAAATTCTTCTATAAAACTCACTATTGCCTCTTTGTTTTCTCTAAAGGGACCTATTCCAGAATTTAAATTAATCTTCATTATGCTAGGAACTTCCATCACATTTTCAAGACTATATTCTTTTACTATTTTCTTTGCTATTTTGCTTTTGTATTCTTCTTTTAATCTGTTCATATCTTTTTATCCAAAACCTCTCCAGTTTTTTTAGAAATCCTATATTTCTTTCCATCTATTATCTTGTATCCAATTTTTGTCGTACTTTTATTCTTTTCCTCGTAATACATTGCATTGGATACATCTATAGGCTTTTCGATACTAATAATTCCGCCTTCTTTAGACAGCGCACCAGGTTTCACATGTTTTTTAACAACATTAACTCCTTCCACAACAATGGAACCTCTAGATACCAAAACTTTTAGAACAGAGGATATCTTACCTTTATTTTTTCCTGATATTATTTTTACTTTATCGCCTTTTTTTATTTTCATATATTTAAATTATTAATATTTATAAAACCTCTTTAGCCAGAGAAACTATTTTCGAGTATCCTCTATCTCTTATCTCTCTAGCGATAGGTCCAAATACTCTTGTCCCAATCATATTCTTTTCTTTATCTACAACAACAGCAGCATTGTCATCAAATCTTATGTAACTGCCATCCTGTCTTCTTACTTCTTTTTTAGTTCTAACAATTATTGCTTTTGCTACTGTATGATCTTTAACTAGTCCTGTAGAAGATGCCCCTTTAATAACAACTGTAACCAAATCTCCAATTCTTGCAGATCTTTTGTTAGATCCTGGTATACCCATAATCTTAAGCATTACGGCTCCAGAGTTATCAGCAGGCTTTAATGAAGACCCAATAGGTAACATACTATTTCCCTTTCTCCTCTTTTTCAACTTTTCCTATAACTCTAAATGACACGTCCTTACTGTAAGGTCTGCATTCTTCAATTACCACAGTGTCTCCCAAAATAACTCCAATCTCGTCCCTAGCCTTTAGTTTCTTTGTTCTTTTAACTATTTTATCGTATATAGGGTGTCTTTTAGGCATATCAACTGCAACAACAACAGTCTTCTGCATCTTAGTTGACACTACTTTTGCTTTAAATGTTTTCACGCTCATACTATTTTTCTTCCTTTTCTAAATTAACTTTTTTGTTTTTCTTTTCCTTTTTTTCTTTCTTTATATTAACTTCAGCTTTATTTTCTTCTTTTACAACATTATTAATCTCAAGTCTCTTCTCATTCAATAAAGTTTTAATCCTGGCTATGTCTTTTTTTAATAATCCTGCTTTTCTAACATTTTTCTCTTTCTTTTGCAAAATATCAGAGATAACTTTTCTAAACTCAACACTAAGATTCTCAAGTTCTTTTTTAAGTTCTTCCTTTGTTTTTTTTCTAAATTCTATAATATCAATCATATTAATTAGTCCCTTGATACAAATCTTGTCTTTACGGGAAACTTAGCAGAAGCTTTCCCAAAAGCTTTTCTAGCTATCTCCTCTGTAACACCGGCAATTTCAAAAATTATTTTTCCTGGCTTTACTGCAGCAGAATAGTGATCAGTTGATGCCTTACCGCTCCCCATTCTCGTTTCATTAGCTTTCTTTGCAACAGGTTTGTCAGGGAAAGCTCTTATCCAAACCTTTCCACCTCTTTTTGTTTCATGCATAATAGATTTTCTTGCAGCTTCCAACTGTCTTGAAGATAAAAGGCACCTATCAACAACTTTTAAAGCGTAGTCTCCAAAGGCAATTTCAGAACCTCTAACAGAAATCCCTCTGTTAGTTCCTCTTTGCTGTCTTCTAAATTTTACTTTTCTCGGCATTATCAACATATAAAATCCTTTAAGATATAAAACAGATCAAATCTCAGTTTCCCCTTTATATATCCAAACTTTTACACCAATAGTTCCAAACAACATCTGACAATCTATTTGTGCATAATCAATGTCAGCTCTTAAAGTTTGGGAAGGAACAGAACCTTCCTTGTATACCTCTGATCTTGATATTGTGTTACTTCCACTTAAAACTCCTGCCAGTTTAATTTTTATACCTTTAGCACCCTTGTCAATTGCTGAGTGAAGAGCAAAATTAACTGTTCTTCTATATGGAACTCTTCTTTTTAATTGTCGACATATGTAATCAGCAACAAGTTGAGCTTCTATCTCGGCTGACTTAACTCCTTCTGCTGTTATCTTTACTTTTCCTCTAGTTATCTTCTTTATCTCTTTCTCAAGCTCTTCAACACCCGTTCCACCTCTTCCAATTACAACACCGGGCTTTGATACTCTTATCAGAACACTAATCTCATTTTCAGTTCTTTCGATATCTACATTTTTTAAACCAGCAAGTTCTAACTTTTCTTTCAGAAGATCTCTAATTTTTTTATCTTCAAGAAATAAATTTCCATAATCTTTCTTTGATGCGTACCACCTTGAAGACCAGTTTTTAGATATCCCAATCCTATATCCTATTGGATTTATTTTCTGTCCCATTACTTATTTCCCCCATCATTTAAACTAATATAGATATGACTATACCTCTTAAGTATTGGGTCAGCTCTTCCCTTTGATCCTTCCTTCATTCTCTTTTGCATCGGACCTCCACTAACCCATATTCTATTTATTAATAATTTTTCTTTAACCATTTTATCGTTATTTATTGCATTCGCTTCAGCTGACTTTAAAACTTTTAAAATAATTTTAGAAGCCTTGCTACTATCAAAAGCTAATATTCTTTTGGCCTCATCAACAGTCTTGTTTCTCACCAAATCCAAAACTACAGCTACCTTTTTAGGAGATATTCTTGCTCCCATATGTTTTGCTGTCACTTTTACATCAAGCATTTGGTTTCACCTCTTCAGTAACTTTCTTTGACGAATGAGCTCTAAATGTTCTTGTTGGAGAAAATTCTCCAAGTTTATGTCCAACCATAGATTCAGTAACAAAGAATGATATGTGTTTCTTTCCGTTATAAACTTCAAATGTTAAACCTACCATTTCAGGAACAATTGTAGATCTTCTCGACCATGTTTTTATAGGCTTTCTATCACCACTTAAGGCTTTCTTGACTTTTTTCATTAATTTTTCGTCTATGTAAATTCCCTTTTTTAGTGATCTAGACATAATATCTTCCTTTTAAAAATTACTTCTTTTTACTCTTTCTTCTACTAACAATAGTATAGTCAGTTCTCTTTCTTTTTCTACTTTTTACACCTCTTGTCTTCCAACCCCAAGGTGATTTTGGAGATGACATACCAATACCAGTAGTTCTGTATTTTCCTGCATGTGGATGATCTCTATGAGGATCTCCCATTGATACTCCTCTTACATGAGGTCTTATACCAAGAAGTCTTTTTCTCCCTGCTTTTCCTAATCTTGCGTTTCTTTTGTCAATATTACCTAAAACTCCTATTGTTGCATAACATTTTCCAGAAATTCTCTTCACTTCCCCGCTAGGAAGTTTTACATTAACATACTCCCCTTCTTTTGCAATAATTTGAGCCTGGTTACCAGCTCCCTTAACCAACACCCCACCAGCCTTGGGATTTATCTCAATATTATGTATTGAAATTCCAAGAGGAATATTCGACAATGGTAATGAATTTCCAACGTTATGCTCGACATTCTCACCAGAAATAACCACCATACCAACTTCTAACCCTTCCGGAGCTAAGATATATCTTTTTTCGCCATCCGCATAAGACAAAAGTGCAATGTTTGGACCTCTATTTGGATCATCCTGAATACTTATAACCTTTGATGGAATATCAAACTTGTCTCTTTTGAAATCAATTTCTCTGTACAATCTTTTCACTCCCCCACCCATATGTCTACTTGAAATTTTTCCTCTACTTCTTCCAGCGGTAGAAGGCTTACCACTACTAAGAGATTTCAGCGGTCGAACTTTCTCAACACCTTTCACAAGGGTTTTTCTAGTTCTATGTCCTTCACTTGTAGATCTATAGTTTTTAATCATTTACTTATCCTTAGGAAAAAGATCTATACTTTGACCTTCTTTTAATTTTACTATAGCCTTTTTCCACTTAACTGGGTTAGAGAATAACCTAGACTTACCAATTCTTGAAGATTTTCCAGGCATTATTGTTGTTTTTACATCAGTAACATTAACACCATATATGTTCTCTATCTCATTCTTAACAGATCCTTTCGTCGCTCTTACAGAAACTTTAAATGTATATCTACCACTTGCAGCGTGGTCGTAAGACTTCTCTGT
>CAZADQ010000001.1:0-15968 GCA_964483965.1 uncultured Candidatus Saccharibacteria bacterium | reverse complement strand
CAAGTGGTAGATATACATTTAAAGTTTCTGTAAGAGCTACTTATTCTCATTTTGAATACCTTTCTTCAATCTTTAAAATAGAGTCTTTCAAGAAAATTATGTTATTTGATCTCATAACGTCAAAGGCACCCAAACTACCAACATTAGAGATATAAACTGCGGGAATGTTTCTTGCACTTTTAATTAAATAACTATCCTTTACCTTGTCACACCAAACTATTAAAGTTTTTCCCTCTATTTTTAGTTTCTCCAAAGCATTAGAAAAATTCTTTGTACTCGGCTTTTCAATATTGTCTTTATCTAAATCCAATATGGTAATTGCCCTCTCACTCATTCTTAAAGAAAGAGCTGATTTCAAAGCCAATTCTTTCATTTTTTTAGTCAAGGAAAGACCCCAATCTTTTGGTTTTGGACCGTGAGCTACACCTCCATGAACCCAAGTAGGATTTCTTGTAGATCCTTGTCTTGCCCTTCCAGTACCTTTTTGTTGCCAAGGCTTACTTCCACCTCCTGATACTTCAGATTTATTCTTTGTAGAAGATGTTCCTTGTCTTTGATTTGAGTAGTAAACTCTCACGTATTGTTTTAAAACATCGTTGTTAGGTTCTATTCCAAAAATCTTATCACTAAGACTTATTTCTTCTAACTTCTCGCCTTTTAAATTAACAACATTTGCTTTCATTATTTATTTTCTCCCAATACACTAATACTTATAGCAGAATTTCTGGCCCCTGGGATTGGCCCGGAAACGAACAACTGCTTTAAATCTTTATTGATCTTAACTATCTTCAATCCTTTTATAGTAATTCTTGCATTTCCTTGTCTACCAGCCATCTTCTTTCCCCTAAGAACTCTACCTGGTGTTTGAGAACCTATTGATCCTGGAGTTCTACCCTGGCCTCTTGTTGCTGGACCGCCGTGAAAACCCCACTTTTTCATAACACCTGTAAACCCCTTACCTTTTGAGTAACCCACAATAACTACTTCCCTCCCCTCAATATTTTCTGGTATTTCTGACTCGCATTCAATCAAAGTCACCGGAACAACCTTCCCATTATCTCCAAAGACCTGACTCATATTTAGTTTTTTTCCTTTTATCTTATCCATTTTATAAAAAAATTAGCGCCCCAAGAGCGCTTGCCTAATAAACCCTCTTTTTAAAAATATTTTTATTCTTCTTTGTTTATCATTAATTTCAATATAATCAGTAATTATCAAAAAACAAGATAGAATACTACATCTTAATCGAAATGCCAACCCCTGCAGGTAAAATTAACTTTGATAAAGTTTCTATTGTTGAGGATGTTGGATCCAAAACATCTATCACTCTTTTGTGAGTTTTTAACTCAAATTGTTCTCTTGATCTTTTATCTATGTGTGGACCTCTGATAACAGTAAACCTCTCTGTTTTTGTAGGCAAAGGCACGGGACCTACAACTTTAGCTCCTGTTCGTACCGCGGTATCAATAATCTTCGAACAACTTAAATCAATTATCCTACTATCGTAGGATTTTAACTTAATTCTAATTTTGTTTTCTTTTTGTGCTTTACCTTTAGCCATATAGAAAGAAAGCCCTCGCTGCTGGCGAGGGCCCTTCCGAAAATCAAATCAACTTATGCAATAATCTTGCTTACAGATCCTGCACCAACGGTATTACCACCTTCTCTAATAGCAAATCTCATTCCTTCTTCTAATGCAACCGGTGTTATAAGCTTTACAGTCATTTCAACATCATCACCCGGCATTACCATCTCAACCCCCTCAGGAAGAGTAGCTTCCCCAGTAACATCTGTAGTTCTAACATAAAACTGTGGTCTATAACCTGTAAAGAACGGTTTGTGTCTACCACCTTCTTCTTTGGAAAGTACGTAAACCTTAGCCTGAAACTCAGTGTGAGGTTTAACTGATCCTGGCTTTACAAGTACTTGACCTCTTTCAACGTCAGTTCTTTCGATACCTCTTAACAAAATACCTACGTTATCACCAGCTAAACCCTCTTTCAAAGATTTCTTGAACATCTCTATTCCTGTTACAATAGTTTTTCTAGTATCTCTTATTCCAACTATCTCAACCTCGTCGTTTACTTCTACCTTTCCTCTTTCAATTCTTCCAGTAACGACAGTTCCTCTTCCGGAGATTGTAAAAACATCCTCAGCGGCTAGTAAGAACGGCTTATCTAACTCTCTTACTGGAGTAGGAATAAATTCATCAACAGCTGTCATTAGTTCTTCTATACTCTTAACGTATTCAGGATCGCCCTCCATAGCTTTTAAGGCAGATCCCTTTATTATTGGAGTTTTATCTCCTGGGAATCCATGCTTTGTTAAAAGCTCTCTAATCTCTAATTCAACTAAATCTAATATTTCTTTATCTTGAACCATATCGCACTTATTCATGAAAACTACCATTGCAGGTACGTTAACCTGTTTAGCAAGTAGAATGTGCTCTCTTGTTTGTGGCATTGGTCCGTCTGGGGCAGAAACAACAAGAATTGCACCATCCATTTGTGCAGCTCCAGTTATCATATTCTTAATGTAGTCCTTATGCCCAGGAGCATCAATATGAGCATAATGTCTCTTTTCTGTCTCATACTCTACGTGAGTAATATTAATTGTTATACCTCTAGCCTTTTCCTCAGGAGCATTATCTATGCTATCAAATGCTCTGTAGGAAGCCATACCCTTATCAGCTAAAACCTTAGTTATTGCTGATGTTAAGGTAGTTTTACCATGATCAACATGACCTATGGTACCGATATTTACATGTTCTTTATTTCTTACAAAATCTGCCATTTTTAACCTTCCTTTCGGTAAAAATAAATTACTTGTTGGTTATAAAACATCATTCTGTACGTTTTGCGAAAGTTCTTTTAATTAAGAACACTCGCTTCCGTCCGGAATGGCGTTATTCTAACCTAAAAACATTTACTAAAGCAAGTGATAGTTAAACAAATTAAAGAGCAAAAATCAAGACTTTTCCCACAATAACAAAAAATGCTGAGATTATAATCAAGATTTATTTTAGCGTCTTATACTATCTTTAGCTAAACCTTCAGCAATATTTGAGGGAACTTCTTCGTAGTGACTCGGTTCCATAGTAAAAGAAGCTCTCCCTTGAGTCATTCCTCTTATCTCAGTAGCATACCCAAACATTTCAGCCAAAGGTACTTTTGATATTATTATCCTAGCATTTCCTTTTTGTTCTGATGACTCAATCTTCCCTCTTTTAGATGAAAGGTTACCAATAACATCTCCCATAAAATCTTCAGGAGTTATAACTTCAACTTTCATTATAGGTTCGAGCAAAAATGTATCGGCTGCTCTTTGAGCTTCTCTCAAAGCCTCGATAGTTGCCATCTTAAAGGCCATTTCAGAAGAGTCAACATCGTGAAAAGACCCGTCAAATAAGGTTACTTGAAAATCAACAAAGGGATAACCTGCAATTATTCCACTCTCAGCAGCTTCTTTAACTCCTTTTTCAACAGCAGGGATATATTCCCTAGGTATAGAACCGCCAACAATCTTATCAACAAATTTAACACCTTCACCTCTTTCCAAAGGCTCTACCTTCAAAACAACGTGACCATATTGACCTCTACCGCCTGTTTGTCTAATGTACTTACCTTCCTGTTCAACCATTTTCCTAATTGTCTCTCTATAAGCAACTTGGGGGGTTCCAGTATTAATTTCCAAATTGAACTCTCTTTTCATTCTATCTACAATAATCTCTAAATGAAGCTCACCCATACCATAAAGAAGAGTTTGACCAGTCTCTATATTAGTCTTTATCTTCAAGGTTGGATCTTCTTCCAAAAACTTTTTAATGACCTGAGACATCTTATCTCTATCAGCTTTGGTCTTAGGCTCAATAACAATACCAATAACTGGCTCTGCAAAACTAATCCTGTCTAAAGCAAGTATATTATCCTCTGAACAAAGAGTATCTCCTGTTATCGCTTCAAGTCCAACACCTGCTGCTATTTCACCTGCACTAATTTCTTTTATCTCTTCTCTGTGATTTGCGTGCATCAAAAGAATTCTTCCTAATCTTTCTTTTTTTCCAGATGTTGCGTTGTAAATATAAGACCCAGCAGATGTTTTTCCAGAATAAACTCTAAAATAAGTTAATCTACCAACATATGGGTCTGTCTGAACTTTGAATGCAAACCCAACAAAAGGGCCGTTATCATCTGCTTTTAAAGTAATTTTTTCATCATCATTTTCTCCAATTCCAACAATATCAGGTCTATCCTCAGGAGAAGGAAGATAATCTACAACTCCGTCCAAAACTTTTTGAACTCCCTTGTTAGAAAGAGAAGCACCACAATAAATTGGGTATATTTCAGCTTTAACAGTAAGCTTTCTTAAACCATCCTTAATTTCTTCAATTGTTAAATCTTGTCCGTTTAAAAACTTCTCAATTAAAGAATCATCGGCCTCGGCAACTTTTTCAACCATTATCGATCTATATTTATTAGCAGTTTCAATTAAATCTTCTGGGATATTAATTTCTGTAACTATCTCACCATTAGAACCTTCGAATTTATATGCTTTCATATCAACAAGATCCACAACCCCTTCAAAGGTATTCTCTAGTCCTATTGGAATTTGAACTGCAACTCCCTTATTAGTTAATTTCTCTGCCACGGAGTCGACAGACATATAAAAATCACCACCAACCTTATCAAGCTTATTTACAAAAAACAATAAAGGAACGTTATATTTCTGAGCCTGTCTGTAAACTGTTTCAGATTGAGGCTCTACTCCCTGCGACCCATCTAAAACGATAACTCCCCCATCCAAAACTCTTAGAGATCTTTCCACTTCCGCTGTAAAATCAACATGCCCAGGGGTATCAATAATATTTATTCTGCAATCACGCCAAAAACACGTAGTAGCAGCAGATTGAATTGTTATTCCTCTGTCTCTCTCCTGCACCATCCAATCCATCTGTGTATCCCCCTCATCTATATCTCCTATCTTATGAGATCTTCCTGTGTAAAAAAGTATTCTTTCAGTTGTTGTAGTTTTTCCTGCATCGATATGAGCAATAATTCCAATGTTTCTAATTTTTTCTAATGGGTATTTTTTGTTAGAAGTATCAGCCATATATTTTTCCCTTAAAACCTTGCAAAATGTGCAAAGGCCCTGTTTGCTTCGGCCATTCTATGTACATCATCTCTCTTTTTGATGGCATCTCCAGAGTTTTGATAAGAATCTCTCAACACGTCAAATAATCTTTCTTTCATAGTCTTACCTTTTTTAGACTTAGCAGCATCAACAATCCATTTAATAGCCAGTGCTTCAGCCCTATCATGCTTTAGTGGCATAGGAACTTGATAAGTTGCACCACCTACTCTTTTGGACCTAACTTCTTGTTGTGGCATCACATTTTTAACAGCTTGTTCAAACATTTTTATTGATTCTTTCTCATCCTCGTTAAGTTTTTTTATGGAATCGTAAACTATATCCCTTGCAATGCTTTTTTTGCCTCTAGACATAACAATATTTATCATCCTTGCTATGACTTTTGATTTGTAAATTGGATCCGGAACTATTGGTCTTTTTTTAGCTCTTTTACCTCTCATTTTTTCTCCTTAGGTTTCTTTGCTCCATAAATTGATCTTGAACTTATTCTTCCTTCAACTCCAGCTAAATCTGCTGTTCCTCTAACTATTTCATATTTAATACCAGGTAAGTCCTGAACTTTCCCACCTTTTACAATAACAACAGAGTGCTCTTGAAGGTTATGTCCCTCACCTGGAATATAGGCCGTAACTTCTCTTCTGTTTGAAAGCCTTACTCTAGCAACTTTTCTTAGAGCTGAGTTTGGTTTTTTAGGAGTTTGGGTTTTAACTAAAAGTATTACTCCTCTTTTTAACGGACTGTCGTGTTTTGTTATCTTTCTTCTTTTTGTGTTTAGAACATCTTTAAGAGCGGGGGTACTAGCCTTTTTCATTCTTTTCTTTCTCTTTTTTCTTAAAAGTTGGTTTATTGTTGGCATTTTAATCTATTCTAGCTCTTTCTCCAGTTGGGATAAGTCTACCAATTATGACATTTTCCTTTAATCCCAATAGGTAATCAACCTTACCAGAGCAAGCTGCGTCGGTCAATACATTGCTTGTGTGAATAAAAGATGCTGCTGACATCCAGCTATCTGTATTTAAAGCAGCTTTAGTTATACCGAGCATTATAAGTTTTCCAGTAGCTGGAGTACCGCCACTTGCTATTACTTTTTCTGTTTCTTCATCAAATCTTGCTCTAGTAGCCAACTCTCCTGCCATAAACTCAGTATCACCCGGATCTTCTATTCTTACGTGATTAAACATTTGTTTAACAACAACTTCTAGATGCTTGTCGTTTATTATAACTCCCTGAGATGCATATACCCCTTGAACTTCCTCTATAACATATCTTTTTGTCTCATCAACTCCAACAGTTCTATATAAATCACTCAAATTTAAGTTACCGCTTGTTAGCTTCTGTCCCTTTGCAACTAATTCCCCATCTTTTATTAAAATCTCCTCAACAGGGTCAACATTGTAATTTATAACCTCTTCTCCAGCATCAGAAGGAATAACAACTATCTTTCTCTCATCACCATTTTTTTCAATTCTTGCGGTTCCAGATATTTCACTCATTACAGACAAGAATTTAGGAGCTCTAGCTTCAACTAACTCTTCTACTCTCGGTAAGCCTTGAGTAATATCCTTTCCAACAATACCTCCTGAGTGAAATGTCTTCATTGTTAGTTGTGTTCCAGGTTCTCCGATTGATTGAGCAGCTGCAACACCGACGGCTGTTCCTACTCTTACCAATCTTCCTGTCATCATGTCAGAGCCGTAGCAAGTTGCGCATATACCTCTTCTTGTTTCACAATGCATAGGAGATCTAATGATAATTCTATCAACCCCAGCCTTTTCTATACCAGAAACTATTTCGTCTGTTAAAAGAGTTCCTCTTTTAACCAGAACCTTACCACCAACTTTTACATCTTTGGCTAAGAATCTTCCAACAACTCTATCTGAAAAAGTCTGGAGAAGAGTTCCCTTACCTACAATCATTTCTCTGCCTTCACTAGTTCCACAATCTTCTTCTCTAACTATAACGTCCTGACATACGTCAACCAGTCTCCTTGTTAAATATCCTGCATCAGCAGTCTTTAAACCCTTATCAACTAATCCTTTTCTGGCACCTCTGGAGGCAACAAAGTACTCCAAAGCTGAAAGTCCTAGTTTAAAATTACCAAAAATTGGAACTTCAACCGTTTTTCCAGTAGGGTCGGTAACTAATCCCTTCATACCAGCTAATTGTTTAACCTGATCTCTTGAAGCCTTTGTTGAACCTGACTTAACTAAAACCTTAACTGGATTATCATCTTCTAAATTATCCCAAACAGAAGTATCGATTTCTGCTACAACCTTGTTCCATATATCTTCTTTTTGTCGTCTTGATTCTGACTTAGTAATTAGACCTCTTTTTAGATAGTTATCAATTTCAATAACTAGCTTTTTACCTTCATTTAAGAGTTTCTCTCTATCTTCAGGTATTGATATATCAGCTAATGAAACCGATTGTCCACAAATTGTTCCATATTTTAATCCAACATCTTTAATATCATCTATCAATTTAACAGCTACTTCATTAGGTTCTTCGTTTAAAACTTTTGTTAAAAGAGATGTTATTCTCTTTTTATCCATAGCGTCGTTTATATATCCATAATTCTCTGGAACTATTTTATTAAAAATTACTCTACCAACAGTCGTTTCAATTATCTCCCCATTCATTCTTACTTTAGTCATTTGTCTTAAATCAAGATCTTTTGATACCTCCATCGCATACATCATCTCAGTCTCTCCAGAATATACTTTATTGATAACAGGTAGTTTCTCATCTATAGAAGTTATGTAGTAAACACCAAAAAGCATAATTTTTGTAGGTATAGATATGGGAGATCCACTAGAAGGATTTAAAAGATTGTTTGTTGATATCATTACGTCTTTTGCTTCCTCTATAGCTTCTTCCGTTAAAGGAACATGAACAGCCATCTGGTCACCATCAAAGTCTGCGTTAAAACCAGTACATACACAAAGGTGAAGTCTTATTGCATTTCCTTCAACAAGTTTTGGATAGAAAGCCTGAATACCTAATCTCCAAAGAGTTGGTGCTCTATTTAATAGGACAGGATAACCTTCAACAACCTCCTCTAATATATCCCAAACTTCGGGAACTCTTGTGTCTAAGAAAAACTTAGCACTTTTAACATTTGGGGCGTAACCGCGTGCTAATATCTCTCTTAAAACCATAGGTTTGAAGAGCTCCAATGCCATTTCCTTAGGAATACCGCATTCATTAAGCTTTAAATCAGGACCGTTTATAATAACTCCTCTTCCGGAGTAATCTACTCTTTTTCCGAGAAGATTAAGTCTAAATATTCCTTGCTTTCCCTTTATCATATCAGCTAAAGATCTCAACTCTTTACCTCTTGTTGTTGTTCTTGCTTTCTTTTTTCTCTTTGAAGAGTCAAAAAGCGCGTCGACTGATTCTTGCAACATTCTTTTCTCGTTTCTAACTATGATCTCAGGAGCACCAAGATCCAAAAGTCTTCTTAACCTATTATTTCTATTTATTAGTCTCCTATATAAATCATTAAGATCAGATGTAGCAAATCTCCCACCATCCAATTGAACCATCGGCCTAAGATCAGGGGGTATTACTGGAACTACATCTAATATCATTCTTCCAGGATTTACTCCAGATCTTCTAAATCTTTCAACGTCAACAAGTCTCTTAGCTATTTTTTGAGCCTTCTGTCCTTTTGCTTTTTCCAAATCTTCTCTTAACTGTTCAGATAGTACGTTTAGATCTAATTTATTCAAAATATTTTTCAATGCCTCAGCACCTATTTCTAACTTACAATATTTATCCAAATAAGAAATAAGGGTGATATACTCGCTTTCAGATATTACGGAGTGTAAATTAACGCTTTCTATCTTTCTTTGAATAATCTTAAATTTCTTCTCTTGCTCATCATTCTTTTTATCATAAGTAGCTACTACTTTCTGAATTGCCTGTCTTATCTTTATCTCCTCTTCTTTAGCCTTCATCTCATCCTTAATATGAGCTACTTTTTCTAACTCTGAGTTAAACTTCTTCATCTCAGTTTCCATTTCTTTCTGAAGAGATGCTTTTGTAATTTCTAAATCTTTCCCAATTTGAGATATAGCTTTAACTTTGTTTTTTTCATCAATCTCCGTAACGATAAAAGATGCGAAATATACTACTGACTCTACATTTCTTGGAGTCAAATCAAGTAATAAAGCCATTTTTGATGGAATTCCCTTAAAGAACCACACGTGTGCTGCTGGAGAAGCAAGTTTAATGTGGCCCATTCTTTCTCTCCTTACTCTATTATGTGTAATTTCGACTCCACACTTATCACAAATAACACCCTTATACCTTATTCCTTTGTACTTACCACAGTAACATTCATAATTTTTAGCGGGTCCAAAAATTCTTTCGTCAAACAAACCATCTCTCTCTGATTTGAAAGTTCTGTAATTTATAGTTTCTGGCTTAGTAATTTCCCCATAAGACCATTGGAGCATCTCCTCGCTAGAAGCAAGATAAATTCTTAGTGCATCGAAATCTTTTAGTTTTGTAATATCTCTCATATTTTTTTCCTTTAGGAATTTACCACCTCTTCTGTAACCTCAGAAATTTCTTCAACTCCAGCTTCCTCAAGTCCTTCTTTATCCACTACCTGCTCCTGATCCATTATTTCAGTTGCTATATTATTATTTTTCTCATCAACCCCATCCTTACTATCTTCGTTTTTTATCTCTGTGTCCTCTACACTTTCCTCGGCAGAGAAAGCCTCCAATCCCAATCCCAACCCATTTATCTTTCTAGCTAGTAATTTAAATGTTTCAGGAACACTTGATGCTGGTATTTTATTTCCTTGTATCAAAGCACTAAAAGCTTGGACTCTACCTAACATATCATCAGATTTTATTGTTAACATTTCTTTAAGAATATGAGCTGCTCCATAAGCCTCCAAAGCCCAAACTTCCATTTCCCCAAATCTCTGACCTCCAAACTGTGCTTTTCCACCTAAAGGTTGCTGGGTTATTAGAGAATAAGGACCTGTAGATCTGGCGTGAATTTTTTCCTCTGACATATGTACAAGTTTAAGAATATAGGCGTCTCCAACAACAATATCATTGTGGTAATACTCACCGGTTCTACCGTCTATTAATTTCATCTTTCCCGTAACGGGATAACCAGCTTTACTAAATTCCTCAATAATATTTTTTTCGGGTATTCTTTGAAGAGCCGGAACTTCGTAATACTTTCCAAGTTTTTTACCAGCAGCTCCAAGAGATGTTTCAAGCAACTGTCCGACATTCATTCTTTTTAAAACTGCTTCGGAAGAGAATATGATGTCAACAGAAGAACCATCTTTAAGCATAGGCATGTCTACTGAAGGTACTATTGCTGATATAACACCCTTATTACCGTGTCTTCCCGCTAGCTTATCTCCTATTTCAATCTTTTTCTGTTGCGCAACATATATTGTTATTTCTTCAATCGTACCTGCAGGTAGAGACTCGTTATCTTTCTTTGTAACATTCTTTATTCCAATAACAACGCCGTGCTCACCGTGGGGCATTCTTAACGACGTGTCTCTAACATCTTTTGCTTTCTCCCCGAATATTGCTCTTAAAAGTCTTTCTTCTGAAGTTAAGTCAACCTCACCTTTGGGGGCAACTTTACCAACCAAAACATCTCCAGATTTCACTTTTGATCCAATGGTAACAACCCCACTTTCATCCAGGTTCTTCAAAGTATCTTCAGATACATTAGGTATATCTCTAGTTATTTCTTCTGGACCTAGTTTTGTTTCTTGTACAGAAACAACATAATCCTGAATATGAATAGATGTTAAAACGTCCTCCTTTACTAATCTGTCAGAAATTATTATTCCGTCCTCAAACTCTAAACCTTTGTATATCATGTAAGCAACTTTGATGTTTGTCCCAATTGCAATTTCACCTTCATCTACAGAAGGACCCTCTATTAATATGTCTCCCTTCTTTATCTTCTGACCTGTGTTAACCTTAACTATTTGATTATAACTAGTACCACTATTTGTTTGTAAAAATTTCTTTGAAGAATAGGTAACCTTTTTAGTATTAGAGTGACCGGAGTATTTAACAACTACCTTACTAGCATCTGCATAATCCACAACACCGGTATCTTCAGCTAATACTAAGGCATTTGTATTAATTGCCACCTCGTGTTCTATACCTGTACCTACAATAGGTCTTTGTGGTCTAATCAAAGGTACAGCTTGAGACATTTGCTGAGTACCCATAGTTATACGTGTAACCTCGTCATTTTGAACAAAAGGAACAAGACCGGCAACAACACCTAAAACCTGTGCTGGAACAACTTCTATATACTCTGCTATATTTGCCTCTCCAAGGAAAAACTCCAGTCCTCTTCTTATGGGAACTTGGGCATCTAATATATAGCCATTATCGTCTATTTCCACGGATTGATCAGTTATATTTACATGTTCTTCATCATAAGCCGCAAGATAAACAATATCATCTGTAATCCTAACTCGGCCTTTTGAATCTTTTTCAAGTTTTACGTAAGGAGTTTCTAAAAATCCATAGTTGTTTACCTTAGCGTACATAGACATATAGTTGACTAAACCAACATTAGGACCTTCTGGGGTTCTAGCAGGGCATATTCTTCCAAAGTAGGAGTTGTGGACGTCTCTAACTGAAAAACTTGCTCTTTCCTTTGTTAATCCTCCAGGACCTAGAACTGAAAGTCTTCTTAAATGATCTAGTGCTGTTAAAGGATTTTGTTGATCGTGAAGTTGAGACAACTGTCCTGTGGCAAAAAAGGAATGAACTGCGGCAGCTATTGCTCTTGGTGAAATAAGGACAGAAGGTTCGGGTAATTTCTCTCTAGGAGAAAGACTCATTCTTTCTTTAATATTCTTCTCCATTCTCAAAAAACCAACTCTCATCTGCCATTGCAACAGCTCTCCCATACTTTTAACTCTTCTATTACCAAGAAAATCCACATCGCTAGGATCTCCAATACCATTGTTTAACTCTATTATCTTAGATAATATTTTAGTCAAATCTTCAAGTTGTAGTAATCTATGCTTAGGATCATTAGGAAAATTTAAACCTAGAACCTGATTAAGCTTAAATCTACCTACCTCACCCATACTGTATCTTCTCTTATTAAAAAACATTGCATGAACTAATGCCTTAGCGTTATCAAGAACTAATGGTTCACCAGGTCTCATCTTCTTGTAAATCTCCATACAAGCTTCTTCAAAAGTAGCTGCTGGATCCTTTGCCAAGGTGGCTTCTGTAAAATTTATCTCTGGGTTTGATTCAACACCTTTGAAAGCATTTCTAATATCATCATCTGTTTCTAAACCAAATACTCTTAAAAGAGTTGTCGCAGTTATCTTTCTTTTTCTATCTATTCTTAATGTAATAACGCCTGTTCTAGAAGTTTCGAATTCAAGCCAAACACCACTTCTTGGAAGAACTTTAGCACCAGCTAAAAACTGCCCAGTAACAGGAGAATTCTCCCCGCCGAATAAAACACCCTCTGATCTTATTAACTGATTTATTATGATTCTCTCTACCCCATTAATAACAAAAGTCCCCTGTTGTGTCATCAGGGGAATATCACCCATATAAATTTCTTGGGACTTTTTTTTCTTTGAAATTGGATCTTCTATAGTAGCTTCAACATACCAAGCAGCATCGTAAGTTCTACCTGTTCTTTTAGCTTCATCAATTGTTATATTCTCTTTATCAACTCTAGGGTTAGATAGTGATAATACCCAACCCCTACCGGAACTATCTTCTATAGTTCCAAGCTCATCTAATACCTCTTTTAACCCATCCTTTTTAAGCCATTCAAATGATTCAAGTTGCACACCAACAAGATTAGGGAGAGGAAGAGCTATTTTTCTTTTTAAAAAGGTTTCACGCATTAATTTTTGTAAAAACTCTCGAACTAAAATTTTACTACAAATTATTAAATTTTCTATTCAACTTACCTATGAGTAGTCAAAATATCCAACCTACCCCTCTTAGGATAGATTGAAGATTTCTATTAACTTGCTCGACTTTGAAACAGTGCGAAACTTACCACAATAAGCAAAAACTGTCAACACTTAGTTCACAAAGCCGATTTTTTCTATTGGCCAAAATCTAAACACCACTCTTCCTACCAACCTACTTTCGTCTACAGGTCCAAATACTCTAGAGTCTAAAGACTCTTCTCTGTTATCACCTAGAAGAACATATTGACCACTATCTAATTTAATAGAACGACCTTCTTTTATCTTTGCACCGCCAATTGTGCAAGTCCCATCATCAAGGTAATTTTCTTCAAGATCAAAATGCTGACCTTCTCTTGAAACAACTACTCCACAATCAATTATCTTAAACACATCCCCAGGAATTCCCACTACCCTTTTTATGTAGTGCTTTTCTTTATCTCCAGGAGGAAAAAAGACAACAATCTCTCCCCTTTTCAAAGGAGATATTTTCTTGGTTATCCTATCAACCAATATTCTTTCACCGGAGTGGTAGTTTGGCTCCATGCTAGGACCCCATACTACCTCGACAGAGGCTATAAGATAATAGATGGAAAATATTACTATGCCAGACACTATAAGAGTCTCAAATATTTCGAAAATGTAATCTTTAAGTTTCATACCTTTAATATAACTTTAATATAATAAGTGAAGCATTGGAAAATGTATAGTAAAATATAACGCAAGATGGATAAAAAGTATAACGATAATTCGGAAAATAAAAATTTCGAAATTAAAAGCTTTTCAGATTTAGTAAAAGTTGCTAAACAAAATTACCTGTTCCTAATTTTAATATTTGTATTTACATTTATAATATATGGAAATTCTATCGGAGGAGATTTTGTAAATCTAGATAATTTAGAGTTAACATTGGAATCACCAAACATAAAAAATATCTCCTTCTCGGTTAAACATTTAAGTTTTATTAGCTTCTACCTTTCAATCATATACAAATTCTTCGGAACAAATCCCCACGCTTACCATTTCTTTTCAGTTCTTTTTCATGCAATTAATGGTGTTCTTGTATTTTTTCTCACATATATCATATTCGGAAAAAAATCTGCTTCTATAACAACTCTACTTTTTTTAGCACACCCAGCAAATACAGAATCAATAAGTTGGCATGCTGGGTTTGTCTACCCAATAAGATCTGTCGCAATTTTAGGAGTACTAATTCTTTACTCACTCTTCAAAAAAAGTAATAGCAAAAAATACCTTTATATATCATCGGGGGTTTTTCTTATATCTATGGCTACTATGAGAGAGCAGGGGTGGATTTTTATTATTCCTTTTATATTAGTACTTCTAGATCAGTTCATTTTTGAAGATAAAATTAGATTTAAAAATATTAAATACTACATTCCAATAGGTATAGTATCTCTAGCCTTTGCAGCAACTCTTCTTCCTGGGTTTTTTAAACAAAGAATTGTAGATTTAACAACTTTGTATTATGTGAAAGAGGGACAAGAAACTCCCCTCATTAATAGAATTCCCTATACGATATATATGGAATATAAAACTCTTGCTGTACCAAACAAGTTAAGCATTTACCACGAAGGGGTCTACATATCAAATCTAGAATACACATTTATGGTAGTAGTGTCCGTTGCGATAATTTTTGGAATATTTTATCTAATAAAAAGAAATAGAAGAGTTTCAGGATTAATGATGATAATAATATTTTCTATTTTACCTTCATTCAGTCCAAGAATAATTGCATGGACAGCTGCAGAGAGATACCTCTATGTGCCATCAGTGTTCTTCTCTATGATAATTTCTTTGATACTAATAGGAATAGGAGAAAGAATAGATAGAAAAAACGGAAGAAATAATACAAAGCAGGGAGCTAAGTTTGTTCTGTATACAACTCTAATAATAGTACTTCTATACTCAGTAAGAACTGTTATTAGAAATATAGATTATAGAAACAGCAAAAACCTGTGGATGGCGTCTAAAAAAACAGCCCCATATAGCTATCGTGTTTATAATAATCTAGGGGATGTTTACGCAGGAGAGAAAAACTATGAACTTGCAATTGATAATTTTAAAAAATCTGTAGCCCTAAGACCAGACTATGCGGACGCTGTTCATAACATTGGACATATATACCTTGAATTAAAAGATTATGAAAAAGCTAAAAAATATTTTGCACAATCTTTAGAAATGAATCCTAGACTATTTATGGCAGCGTACAAATTAGGGTTCATTGCATATTTAGAAGGAGACTCCAATTTAGCAAAAACCTATTTTGAAAAATGTCTTGAATATAACCCTCAAGATCCTGACTGTTTGAATGGTATGGATATGATTAGTAATTCTCTAAGGTAGAAAAAAGTTATCGTTAATCTACATAGACTTTCCGTGACAGTTTTTATATTTCTTACCACTTCCACATGGACACGGATCATTCCTACCAACCTTCTCTTGTCCAGATGATATTTTTTCTATCTTTATTTCCCTACCTGACTCATCAACAAACTTTTTCTTTTGCATCTCTACCCCCTCTTCATAAACCCCTGTCTCTATTTCTCCTTTATGATAGGTGACGTTATCGTAGCTGGTATGCTGTTCTTTTCTCTTCTCTGCCACATCTTTTGACAAAGACGCAAGTCTCTCACCCACCATTGAATACATTCTTGAAACCAAAACTTCAAATCTTTCATGCCCCTCTCTCTTATACTCAACCATTGGATCTCTTTGAGCGTAGCCTCGCAAACCTATTCCCTCTCTAACTTGATCCATATCTACCAAGTGATCCATCCAAAGGTAATCTATAACAGGGCAACTAAAACCACTAACAATTTGAAGCCATATCTCCTTT